>JBOHMK010000135.1:0-6203 GCA_050730115.1 Acetobacteraceae bacterium | reverse complement strand
CATCGGAACCGGCCGATGCTCGAGGTGGACGAGGCGACGTTCGATCGTGTGTTTGCGGTCAATGTCAAATCCCTCTACTGGATGGCGCAGGCCGCCGTGCCCGCCCTGATCGCCCAGGGCCGAGGCGGTGCGATCATCAACATCGGCAGTACGGCCGGTCTCAGGCCGCGCCCTGGCCTCGTCTGGTACAATGCCAGCAAAGCAGCGGTGAACGTCATCAGCCTGACCATGGCAAGCGAGCTTGCGCACCACAACATCCGGGTCAATTCCGTTTGCCCGGTCATCGGCGCAACCGGCCTGCTCGAAGAGTTCATGGGCATGCCGGACACGCCGCAGAACCGCCAGAAATTCCTCGCCTCCATTCCGCTCGGCCGGATGAGCACGCCGGCAGACGTTGCCAATGCCTGCCTCTGGCTGGCCGAGGACGCAACCTCCTTCATCACCGGCATCCTGCTGCCGGTCGACGGCGGCCGGACGGGCTCGTGAATGTTCTCTCGCTGCAGTCCTGGGTAACCTACGGCCACGTCGGGAACGCGGCTGCCATGTTCCCGCTGCAAAGGCTCGGTGCCGAAGTGTGGGCCGTGCACACCGTCCAGTTCTCGAATCACACCGGCTACGGCGACTGGGCCGGCTCTGCGTTCGACGGCGAGGCCATCTCCTCCATCGTCGGCGGGATGGCGCGCCTGAGGGTGCTCGAAACCTGCGATGCCGTGCTATCCGGCTATCTCGGCACGCCGGATATCGGCACCGCCGTCCGCGATGCCGTATTTCGGGTCAAGTCAGCCAACCCACGCGCCGTCTATTGCTGCGACCCGGTGATCGGCGATGACGGCGGCATCTATGTGCGCCCCGGCATTCCCGAACTGCTGCGTGCCGAGCTGCTTCCGGCCGCCGATGTCGCGATTCCGAACGCGTTCGAACTGGCAATGCTCTCCGACATCGCCCCGACAACTCTTTCGACTGCGAAAGCGGCCATTGCCCGGTTGCAGAGCATCGGCCCGCGCACCGTCCTGGTGAGCGGCCTCGCGACCGATGCAACGCCTGCCGGTTCGCTCGATCTCCTGGTGGGCGAAAACGGTGCATTCCATCTGCTGCGCACACCTCGTCTGCCGGTCACTCTCAACGGCACCGGCGATCTGCTGGCTGCACTTTTCCTGTACCACCACCTGGTGAGCGGAGCCGCGCGTCCGGCCCTCGAACGTGCCGCGTCATCGCTCTTCGGCGTGATCCGGATGACCGCGGAAAAAGGTTCGGTGGAGCTCGAGCTGATCGCCGCGCAGGAGGAGCTGATCCGCCCCTCACGGCTGTTCACCGCGATTCCCTGTTGAGCCTCCGCGCAGTGCCGATCGATTGTCAGACCACGCGCTGGAACTGTATCGCCCACTGATCAACCTGCAGCCTGATCGCATGGTTGGTACGAACGAAGGCCGCGGTCAGGTGGTCTCCGATAGCACCAGCCGGCGGGAAAAAGCCCGCTTTGCCGGCATCGCGGCAAAGCAGTCCTTCACCGCCTCGCTGATCGTTACCCCGGCAAACTGCGGCGCCAGCCGCCGCCCGCTTCGTTCCCAGAGGGCGGCGCTGCGCAACAGCAGCCTGAGCTTGAGCGGCGGCAGGTAGAGGGCGGTGTCGCGGCGCTCGATCCGGAACAGCGAGGCAGCGAGCAGCCCACCGAGCTGGCGGGGCGAATAGGGCTGGCCCTGGCCGAAAGGCGTTGCCTCCACATAGGCCCAGGGGCTGCGCCGGTTCGGGACCACCATCAGGAGCCGCCCGTCATCCTTGAGCACGCGCCATAGTTCGCGCAGCAGGCGCCGCGCATTCTCTGCGCCTTCCAGCCCGTGCACGACGAGAATCCGGTCGAACGAAAGATCGGCGAAGGGAAGCGCATCCTCCTCTGCGGTACAGGAGAGATTGGCGAGGCCGGTCGGCCAGCGTGCGGCGCCTGTTTGCACCGGCGTCAGCGCGATGCATCGCTGTGCCCGGTCCCGCCAAAGCCTGAGATAAGGTGCCGGGTAGCCAATCCCGAGCAGCGCCTGGCCTCTGAGATCCGGCCACAGCAGCGCCAGCCGCTCCCGCACCAGCCGTGCCGTCACCGTACCCTGGCGGGTGGCATAGAAGTCGGCTGCGGTCGCCACATCTGTCGCCATGCCCCCAAATATAGCACACGCCGCTTTCCCGGCCGGAAATCCGACCCTACACTTCGGCCATGTTGCAGGTTCGCCCCGTTCCTCTGCTCGCCGACAACTACGGCTGGTTGCTCCGGGATGGGAGCGGTTTCACGACCTTCGTCGATCCGGCCGAGGATGGTCCGGCCGCCGCTGCCGTCGAAGCAGCCGGCGGGCGGCTCGACATGATCCTGCTCACCCACCACCACGCCGACCATGTCGCCGGGACCGACGCGCTCCGCCAGCGCTTCGGGGCGAAAGTCGCCGGCGCTGCCGCTGACGCTCATCGGCTGCCCTCGCTCGACCACGCGCTGTCACCCGGCCAGCACTTCGTGCTCGGCAGCTCGAGGGCCGAGGTGATCGACACCCCCGGCCACACACGGGGCCACGTCGCCTATTTCCTGGCCGCAGACTCGGTGCTGCTGGTCGGCGACACGATCTTCAGCCTCGGCTGCGGCCGGCTGATCGAAGGCACGGCAAACGAGATGTTCTCGAGCCTCAAGCGCCTGGCGGCCCTGCCGGGCGAGTCCCGCGTCTGCTGCGGCCACGAATATACTCTCGCCAACGCCCGTTTCGCGCTCTCCCTCCGACCCGACGATCAGGCACTCCAGGCCCGCGCCGATGAGGCAAGGCAAAGCCGTGCCGCCGGCGCTCCGACCGTCCCCACGCTCATCGAGGAAGAGCGCCGGCTCAATCCGTTCCTGTTGGCCCGCGACACCGCCGAATTCGCCCGCATCCGCGCCCTCAAGGATCGCTTCTGAAAGCGGCCCTCACGACCGGCGGACCAGCGCGGCCGCGAGCAACAGCGCGTCGGTTCGATCGGGGTAATAGGCGTGCCGCTCGCCGATGCGCACAAACCCCGCTTTTTCATAAAGCGAGCGCGCGGCCGCATTGGCGGCGCCAACTTCGAGAACCATACGCTCCGCCCCGGCTCCGGCCGCCTCCGCCATCACCGCCCTGAGCAGCGCCGTGCCGAGGCCACGCCGCTGTGCATGCGGGACGACACAAAGCATGAGGATTTCCGCCTCCGTGCCGAGAGCACGCGCCAGCACCAACCCGCCAGCTTCATCGATCAACCCGAGTGTACCCGGAAGGCGAAGCTGTGCGGCGAACGCATCCGCCCCCCATGTACTCCCGCTATCGGCATTTTCGCCATTCGCCTCCGTGCCGCCGGCAAACGCCCGGGCATGGATCTCGGCCATCAGAGTGGCATGGGCCGGACAGGCTCGGACGATCACGCGGGCCCGGTTCTCATTGCGGTTCGGGGCGGATTCCTGCCGCCAATCGCACCGCCGGCGGATCAACGTAGAGCGGCAGCGCCGGCCGGGCGGCAAGGCGCCCGGCGAGTCGCGCCTCGCCGGCCAGGCCGACCGCAACCGCATCCCCCGTCAGCACGCCGGCCAATCGAACGTCCGCCCCGGCCGCTCGTAGCCGCCCGGCAACACTGAGCGCGGCGTCGCCCGCCAGCAGCACCGGCCCGGCAGGCAAGGGCAGCGCGGCCAACCCGAAGCTCGCAACCGTGCCCCCGCGCTCGAGAAAGATGTGCCCGCGCCTTGAATTTATCGCCACCCAAAGTGCGCACGGTAACGGATCACTCAGCACGGCTGCCAGTGCCTCGCCGACACTCACCCCGATCACCGCTTTCCCGGCCGCAAGCCCGATCCCGGAGGCCAGCGCCAGCGCTGTCCGGATGCCGGTAAAGCTCCCGGGCCCGACCGAGACCGCGACCGCCTCAAGATCGGATCCCTTGAGGCCCGCCGCCTTGAGCGCCCGCTCCGCGAGCACCGCAAGCCGCCCTCCGCCGGCTACGTCCGCCTCGCGGAACAGCACCCTGCCGCCGGTGACGATCGCCACGGAAGCCGTGCCGAGCGCGGCATCCAGGGCCAGCAGGGCCATCGCTACGGCCCTCAGTGTCCGCTGAACCGGGGCCGACGTTTTTCGTTGAAGGCGGTTACCCCCTCACGCCGGTCCTCGGTCGGCACCAGCCGATTGTAGGCCTCGATTTCAAGCATCAGCGCAGCCGACAACTCCATCGCGATCCCGAAATTGACCGCCTGTTTGATCTGCCGGGCAGCCAGTGGCGCATTGGCGGCAATCAGAGCCGCCGTTGCCCTGGTCTCGGGCAGCAGCGCGGCGGCCGGAAAGATCCGGTTGACCAGGCCCCACCCGGCTGCCTCAGCGGCACTGAAGGGCGCTCCAGTCAGCAGAATTTCCTTGGCCCGCCGCGTGCCCACTGCCCGCGGCAAGGTCTGCGTGCCGCCCGCCCCGGGCATGATGCCGAGCGTCACCTCCGTCTGCGCGAAGCGCGCATGCTCTGCCGCGTAGGCAAAGTCGGCAAGCAGAGCAAGCTCGCAGCCGCCGCCATAGGCCGCCCCGTTCACGGCAGCGATCACCGGCATCGGCGCCAGCAGGATCGCGCGCACCATCCGTTCAAACACCAGGTGCTGAGCCTGCCAGGCGGCATCGCTCATGCCGCGCCGCTCTTTGAGGTCGCCCCCGGCACAGAAGGCGCGGCTTCCCGCTCCCGTCAGGATCACCGCCCGCGCCCGCCCGGGCTCGGCATTCAGGGAATCGAACAGTTCGCAGAGTTCACGGCCCATCTCGGTGTTGAGGGCGTTCGCCGCTTGCGGACGGTTGAGCGTCACCTCCAGAATCCCCGAGGTCGACTCAGCAAGTACCAGCGTGGTGAATGGTTCAGACATTTATTCTCCGCTTCGGGGCCGTCCGGTGATGACCACGCTGAAGACATGGCCTTCCCGCCTTGGCCAGAACCGGTGGGCGCTGCTAAAAGGGGCTACGATTCACCTCTTGTTCCGGGATTCGACCTCTGCGATGGCGGGACATTCGCAGTTCAAGAATATCATGCACCGCAAGGGTGTGCAGGATGCGCGGCGGGCCAGCGAGTTCGGGCGGCTGATCCGCGAGATCACCGTTGCCGCCCGCCAGGGCCTCCCCGAGATCGCCGCCAACCCGCGGCTGCGCGCCGCGGTCGCTGCCGCGCGGGAGGCGAACATGCCAAAAGATACGGTCGAGCGGGCGATCCGTAAGGCCACCGGCGCCGGCGCCGAGGCCGACTTCAGCGAGGTCCGCTATGAGGGCTTTGGGCCCGCCGGCATCGCCGTGATCGTCGAGGCGCTGACTGACAATCGCAACCGCACGGCCTCCGACGTGCGCGCCGCCTTCACCCGCAATGGCGGGGCGCTCGGCGAAACCAACTCGGTCGCTTTTCTCTTCCACCGACAGGGAGTGGTGCGCTATCCGCCGGCCGCGGCCGATGCCGATACAATGCTTGAAGCAGCGATCGAAGCCGGGGCCGAGGATGTCGACAGCAGCCCCGAAGGACACGAGGTCACGACCACGGTCGCCGACTTCTTCACCGTGCGGGACGCGATGGAAGCGCGTTTCGGACCGCCCGAACGGGCCGGGCTGGAATGGCGGCCGCAAAGCCTGGTGACGCTCGATGCCGGAGAGGCCGCCTCCGTGCTCAAGTTGTTTGATCAACTCGACGAGATCGACGATGTGCAGAACGTCAGCGCGAATTGCGAAATACCCGAGCAGGCGATGCCGCGCGTCGATGCCTGAACAGGGATGAGGATCGGCACATGATGCGTCTCCTCGGTCTCGATCCTGGGCTCGGGGTGACCGGATGGGGTGTGATCGCGGTCGCCGGCAGCCGGCTTTCGCCGGTCGCGTCGGGAGTGATCGAGACCGATCGCAGAACTCCGGTGCCAATGCGGCTTCGTACCCTGCACGACGCCCTCGCCGGCCTCTTGAGAGAGTACCGCCCTGAGGAGGCTGCGGTTGAGGAAACCTTCGTCAACCGCAACGGTGCCGCCACTCTCAAGCTCGGTTACGCACGCGGCATCGCACTCCTCGCGCCCGCACTCGCCGGCATCCCGGTCGCTGAATATGCAGCCCGCACCGTCAAACAGTCGGTCGTCGGCACCGGCGCAGCGACCAAGGACCAGGTTGCGATGATGGTGCGCCGCCTGTTACCGGGAGCGAGCTTTCAGCGCGCGGACGCTGCCGACGCCCTCGCCC
>JBOHMK010000134.1:0-2889 GCA_050730115.1 Acetobacteraceae bacterium | reverse complement strand
GCCCCTTGAGGACGCGCAGCAGTCCACCCGCCACCATCAGCAGCACGACGAGCGCGGCGAGCAGGAGAAAATCAGCCATCACCCGGAACCTCCGCGTCCGCCTCGCCAAGCGCGCGTCGGAACAGCGCCTCATCCCGCGCCATGCTCGCCGCAACCGGCTGTGCGCGGTCGAGGCAATGCACGATGATCGTGCCATCGGCGTCCGATCCCGCGGGCACCGTGCCCGGCACCACGCTCATCAGGCTGGTGAAGACGTTTCGTGCCGGCCCTGGTGCAATCCGGGGCCGGTAGCGCACGTATCCCGGGTCGAGCCGGATCCCGGGGCCGAGCGCGCGGCGGGCGACATCGGCCCCGGCCACGACCGAAAGCCAGAGCAGCCGGAGGAGAAGATGCAGCATCGCAACGGGCCGGATCCGGGAAGCTCGCGGCGGCAACAATACCAGGCTTGCAACGAGACCTCCGGCCGCGACCACGACCCCGACCGGCAAATCGGCCGGGGCCGCGCCGGCGATCGCGAGCCAGACCGCGAACAGCCCGGCGCCACGGAACGCAACCGCCCTCGTCAGCGCACCCGGCGTGCTCTGCACGGAATGGATCATGCCCTCTCGCCTGCTCGCAACCTCGCCCCCGGTCCTAGAGGGGGATGGGATTGCCTGCGCTCTCCCATCCCGCTCACTGTATCTGTTTCATCGCGCGCGAGAGACCTCCGGCGATTCCACCTCCGGCCATCGCGCTCTAGGCGTTGCCTTCGCGCACCATGCCCGGGCCGCCCCATCAACCACAGATCCCGCCGATCACAAACTGCGGTCGAGCGCAAAAAGACCGGGTCGGGCAGACAAACGCGGCCACCGGGAGCCGCAATTGAGACGCCTGGCATGGGGTCGGGATTCCTGGCTCATGTCCGGGGCCCTGCCTGTTGTTACAGGTTAGTTCCCCACCGGCGTTGCCGACCCGCTGGGCATGAAACCACACCATAGCCCGCAATGTCATTGCGAGGAGCGTGAGCGCGTCTCTTCACGCCCGAGGCGCGACGAAGCAATCTCGGCCCCGCCAGGACTCCCGCGAACCGCCACCGCAAAGCCGCCGATCATCAGCGCTCCCTGCGCCAGTTTCTTTTTAGCATCCTAGAAGGGCCGCGGGCGCCGCGGCAGAGGCAGCCGTGGTCGAAGCCTGACAGCGGGTTGGCGCGAGCTTCGAGCGTCTCTGCCTGGCGGCGTGAGCGAGCACCTTGAAGAGGCTCGCGGATCGAGCGTGCCCTATCCACGCGGCAACGTTGCTGCCGGCTTTGCCCGACCGCGCCTTGCGCAGCTCCGAAACGAGGTTGGCGTCGAGAAGAAACCTCAGAAAAGACCGGCAGGCCGCGCGAACCGGACGCTCAAGAGCAGGTGCGCCGGCCGGCCACGATCGGTGATGAAGATCGGCGGTGATGAAGATCGGCGGTGATGAAGACCGGCGGTAATGAAGACCGGGCCGCGCTCGGCTGCCTTCCTGGCCCTGCCCGTATCCTGGTTGAACCCGCAGCTCGTCAAAGTCGTGGCGGTCATCGAACTGCTCCTCGTTGCTTCCATGTCGATACATTGTTCCATGCGACAGCGGCGAGCGGCCGTTCGACACTGGTCTTGCATCGCCCGCCGCGCGGGACTGCCTAAACGAATGCCGAGAGCTCGGCCACGATCGCCGCGGTCGAGAGCTGGCGGCAATAGCCCTGGTTGTTGGCGAGCGCGCTTTCGTGGCGTGCCTTTGAGAGCGTCGCGCAGGCATCGGTGACGACGGTGACGAGGTAGCCGAGGTCGCAGGCGTCGCGCACCGCCGAATCGACGCACTGGTCGGTGAGGGCGCCGGCGAGGATCAGATACTTCACGCCGAGATTGCCGAGTACGTAATGGATGTGGGTGGAGACGAAGACGGAGGAGGAGGTTTTCGGGATCACGATCTCGTCGTCGGCCGGAGCGATCTCGTCGACGACCTCGGCATCACGCGAGCCTTTCGGGCAGAAGAGGCGCGAGATCTTGTAATCGAGGCTGAGATCGCGGCCGTCCCGGGTCAGGCTTTCGATGACAGTGTACATCACCTCGACACCGGCCTCACGTGCCGCCCGCTGCAGGCGCTGCATGTTCGGGATCGTCCGCTCCTGCATCTCGCGGAAGAAGTAGCCGTAACCGGCCTCGACCTCCGCCTGCGCAAGATGCGCATAGGCGCCGCCGCCCGGTGCGGAGTATTTCTGCACGTCGATGAACAGCAGTGCGGTCCTGCCTTGCTCGACCGGAACATCGCGGGAGAGCCCGAAATCTTTCATTTGCCTTTGCCATCGATCAGGCCGGCGGCGGCCGGCAGAAGGCGTGCCAGGCGTTGCGCCCAGGCGGCCTCGCCGGCCTCGTCGGCAATCAGGTCCTGGCGGATCTCGATTTCCAGATAGTCGAGCCCGCGCCCTTCGGCGTGCACCGGCACGCCATAGTCGGTTTGGTCGCTGAGCCGATAGGGCGCGTTCTCGGCGACGATCAGATTTTTCTCCGCGCTGAGGAGCTGGAAGAGGGCACGGGAGAGGCGCGGATTGTGATCATAAAGAACCGCACAATGCATCGGCCGCTCCTTGCCGCCGAAGACCGGTGTGAAGCTGTGCATGGCGACGTAGAGCGTCGGCCGTCCGGCCTGCACGCGGCCTTCGATGAGCGCCGCGATCGCCGCGTGATAGGGCACGAAGATGGCGCGGCGACGGCGTTCTTTTGCGGCTTCGGGGAGATTTTTGTTGCCCGGGATTTCGGTCCCGTCACTGATTTCGGGGATGGCGCTCGCCGCCGCAAGCGGCCGATTGCAATCGATCACCAGGCGCGAATAGCGCTGCAGCACGAGAGTGGCGTCGAGGGTCGCGGCAAGCCGGCGTGTGACGCC
>JBOHMK010000133.1:0-2150 GCA_050730115.1 Acetobacteraceae bacterium | reverse complement strand
GCCCAGGCGTATGCCTGCACCGTCCGTTGCGGATTGGCATGGCCACCGAAATGATACCAAAGCCCGCCCGTGACCCCGTCGCCAACCCAAGGA
This sequence comes from Acetobacteraceae bacterium, assembly GCA_050730115.1. Taxonomy (GTDB): domain Bacteria; phylum Pseudomonadota; class Alphaproteobacteria; order Acetobacterales; family Acetobacteraceae; genus JAKAWQ01. Next base: position 2,057 of record JBOHMK010000133.1, on the reverse strand, counting down.
ACAAGCTCACGGAGCGCGCACGGATCCAGCCGCTCCACCAGGAAACCCTGATCTTCTGCAAGCTTCGCCCCGCGCTCGTACATCGCCAGCTCTTCGGAGCGAAGGCCGATCCGGATGCGCCCGCGCCGGTACTCGGTCGGGTAGCCGAGCATCTCATCCAGCATCGGCCAGAGGCGCTGCTCCTCGCGAAAGAGCGGGCTCACCGGATGGGTCGCCCCGCCGCCGTTCCGCCACGAGGCCTCCCAGCCGACGATCCCCTTTTCGAGCACCGTCACGTCAACACCTGAGCGGCAGAGCCACCACGCAGTGCTGAGGCCGGTGACCCCGCCACCGATCACGACCACGCTTGCGCCGGCCGTCATTTCGAGACGTCCCAAAGGCCAATCCGATGATCGGAAAGCGCCTCACCATCGGGCACCTGCTGCCAGTGCGGCAGCCATTGCGAGGGAATCCCGAACCAGGTGACCCAGTTCTGGCGCATCTCGGCGGTCTCGTCGTGCGCTCCGAGCACGTTCAGCGGCAACGGCCTGAGCGGCGCCCGGTAGCTTGGCATCGGCACGCTCCCCGAAGGTTGGTTGCCCTGGAGGGTGAGCAGCAGATGCACCTGCTCGCGGCAGCGCCGTCCCTGGCAGCTTCCCATGCCAGCGCGCGTCAGCCGCTTGATCTGGTCTTGATTGACCGGTCCCTCGGCAGCGAGACTCCTGAGGTTGCGAGCGACAAATCTTTCTTTGTCATAAGTGAGATAGCGCGGTGGCCTGACGCCGATGAGATCAGAGAGTGACACTTCCTCGCAGCGGCAGATCACGGTCTCCTTCGCCGCATCCAGATGCGCCGCAAGCCACGCCCTGGCGTGTCCGGTCCGGTCGGCATTTGCGCCACCAACCGGCGCGGCCAGCCTCTCGGCCGCAACCCCGCCATCCCGGGCCGCCGCTCGTGCAGCGCTCAGCCCCGCTGCGGCCGCTATCGCAGGATCCCCGATCGCCGCGTCGGTCACGCCCGCGCAGTCACCCGCCGCATAAATTCCGGATACCGATGTCCGCCCCTCATCATCCACCACCGGCACGAAGCCCCCCAATTCTGCCCGCCAGGCGATCTTGCAGCCGAGCAGATCGAAGAGTTCGCCGACCGGCACGAGATCGAGCGCCGAGACGATCGTATCGCAGGCGATCTCGAAATGGGCCTCCTTGCGCCCGAGCGGCGCCACCCGGATGCCCGCGAGTTCGGCTCCGCCCTCAACAGCCAGAACCGCGTGGCCTGCATGGATCGCGACGCGATGTTCGAGCAGGTCCTGCAGCGCCGGACCAGGCGCCGCCCCCTCGACATCAACGATCCCGGCGACCTCGATCCCGGCCTCGAGCGCCTGTTGCGCCACCTTGAGGCCGAGCGATCCTGCTCCCAGCACGGCAATCCGCCGTCCCAAAAATGCCTGGTAAAGCCCGGCAGCGGTAGAGAATCCGCACGCCCCCATCACACCGGGCCGATCCCAGCCCGGGAATGCCACCGCGAGGTCCCTTGCCCCCGCCGCCACGATCATCCGGTCGAACGACACCAGCCAGGAATGTGATTCATCTGCCAGTCCGAGCAGCCGCCGCGCCGGGACACGGCAACTCGCCTCGTTGGCAAACGCACCCCACGCATAGATCCCAAGCCGCACATCAGCGCCGGACTCGAACAGCTTCGCAATCTCCGGGCGGTTGCCGACGACGCGCTCGAGCATTCTTGGCTTGTTCTGTACCGCCGCATCCAGCCGCTCACCGAACATATACGGCACGTCGAGCCCGATCAGCGCCGATGCCACCGGGTGCTCGTCCACCAGCATGACGTCGAGGCCAAGCTCTCTCGCCTCTTGCGCCGCCGCGATGCCGGCTGGGCCCGCCCCTACGACGATGAGGTCGGCATGCCCGGCGACGGGAAAATCCTTGCCGGCCACTGAAGTAGGATCGATCGCCGCCATGGTCGGAACCTCCATCATGTGCCGGTGCGATCTTCTAGAGCAGTGTGCTGAAAGAGGGAGTCGCGGCTTCCGCCAGGAAAATACGCGGGGCTCTGCCCCGCAC
>JBOHMK010000132.1:0-4586 GCA_050730115.1 Acetobacteraceae bacterium | reverse complement strand
TCGAGCGCCTGCTCGATGCGGTAGGCCGGCCGGTCGTAATAGAAGAAACCGTGGCCGGCACCGTCATAGCGGTGAAATTCGTAGCTCTTGTGGTGCCGCTTGAGCTCGGCCTCATGCTGATCGACCTGCTCGGGCGTCGGCGCGCGATCCTCGTTGCCGAAAAGGCCGAGCAAAGGGCAGGAAAGAGTCTTCGTGAACTCGATCGGGGCTGCGGGTTGCTTCGGCGTCAGCTCCTCCTTGCTCATCACCACCCGGCCGCCCCAAAGTTCGCAGGCCGCATCGATGCTCTTCGTATGACAGGCAAAGAGGAAAGCCTGGCGACCACCCGAGCAGGTGCCGAAAACGCCGACCTTGCCGTTGAGATAGGGCTGCGCGCGCAGCCACGCCACCGCGCCTTCGGTGTCGCCGATCACTTGCGCGTCGGCCACACCGCCCTCGGCGCGCACCTTGGCGGCGACATCGTCGGGTTTGCCTTCGCCCGCACGATGGTAGAGGTTGGGGCTGATCGCGGCATAGCCGTGATGGGCGAATTTGCGGGTGGCCTCGCGGTACCACTCATCCCAGCCGGGAGCGTGATGCAGCAGCACGATGCCCGGGAATGGGCCCGGGCCGAGCGGACGCGCGACATAGGCCGAGATGAACGCGTGCTGGTCGCCGTCGATCGAAATGGTCTCGGCAATCATGCCTTCGTACGCCATTGCCACCCCCCTTTCCCCGGGCCAACAGCGATGATTGCCCCAGGTGATCTCCCCTTGGGGCCAATCATCCTGCCTTCGGGCTGGCGGCGCAATCGGCGGCCGCGTCGCAGGTTCACCGAGGGGAATGTTCTCGCCCGCGTGCCGGAGGAGCATTGTTCCTTGCGGAGCGTCGGCAACGGGAAGGAACCTGCCGGCGTGACCTGAGTGTCAGCGGGACGCGCGGCGGGCGAGATGGGCGAGTACGATGTCGTCGTGGTGGGGGCGGGGGTCGCGGGGCTGGGCGCGGCGCGCACGCTCATGGCGGCGGGGCAGAGGACGATCGTTCTGGAAGCGAGCGGGAGGATCGGGGGGCGGGCGTGGACCGCCTATCCGGCCGCACTCGGCGGCGAGTGGTTCGACATGGGCGCACAATGGCTGCACGCGGCGGAGACCAATCCGCTCACCGCGATTGCCCAGGCGGGGGGAGAAAAGCTCCTGCGTGCCGATGCAGTAAGGACCAGGCGGACCTTCGTCGGTACAAGGCCGGCCAACGCGGCGGAGCTTGCTGATTATGACGCCGCCTGGGATCGTTTCGCCGTCGAGGCGGACGAGCTGCTGCGATCGGTGCGCGTGGATGCACCGCTTGCGGAGGTGGCGCGCGGCCTTGCCGATGACCCTTGGGCATCGACGGTCGAAGCCTGGGAAGGACCGGTGATCGACGCCGCCGACGCGGATCAGATGAGCCTCCGGGACTGGCGGGCGAATCGGCTCATGGGCAGCAATCTGGCGCCGGCAGGTGGCATCGGCGCCTTCGTCGCGCGACGGTTGGGCGAAGGGCTGGAGATCAGGCTCAGCACGCCGGTCCGGCGCGTGCAATGGCAGAGTGGAGCGAAGGGGCATCCCGTTCTGGTGGTCACGGATGCGGGAACGCTCGGCGCGGCGCATTGCATTGTCACGGCCTCGACGGGTGTCCTGGCAGAGCGCACGATTGCGTTCGAGCCGGGGCTTCCGGCAGAAGTCGAAGCGGCAATCGATGCGCTGCCGATGGGACTGGCGATGAAAGTGGTGCTGCGGGCGCGAGGGGAGGACAGGCTCGATCTGCCGGCGCATTGTTCATTGGACCGGCAGGTGCAACGGAGCGGAGAGCCGCTGATGGTGTTCCAGTGCTGGCCATACGGCCGGAGCTACGTCCAGGGCTGGATCGGGGGCCGGGCAGGATGGGAGCTGGCGAGGGAAGGGGACGGTGCGGCCAGCGCGTTCGCTCGGGCGGCGCTCAGAGACATGTTCGGTGCCCGCGTGGACCGCCTGTTCGATCCAGTGCCGGCGTTGGTGACGCATTGGGAGGCGGAGCCGTGGGTCAGGGGTGCCTATTGTTATGCGCGGCCCGGGGAGGCGGGCGCGCGGGTCGCGCTGGCCAGGCCGCTCGCAGGGGGGCGGCTCGCCTTTGCCGGTGAAGCCTGTCACCAGGGGCTTGCGGGAACGCTCGGCGGGGCCTGGCTCGCCGGCATCGCAGCGGCACAGTCGATAGTTGGAGAACGGGCGATAGTTGGAGAGCAGGGCTGATGTTCTTTTGGCCAAGGCCGAGAATCGCGGTGATCGAACTGCATGGCCTGATTTCGGCGCGGATGGGGCGGCTCAATCTCCGGACCGCGGCACCGCTGATCGACAAGGGCTTCGCTGCTGCCAAAGGGCGCCCGGTGATCCTCGATATCGATAGCCCGGGAGGATCGCCCGTGCAGTCCGATCTGATTGCAAGCCTGATCCGAAGGCGCGCCGAGAAGGCGAAAGTGGACGTGCATGCCGTCATCGGGGATGTCGGCGCGTCGGGCGGGTACTGGATCGCCTGTGCAGCGGATCAGATTCACGCCAACCCGATGAGCCTCGTCGGGTCGATCGGCGTCATTACCGGCAGCTTCGGATTCTCTGAGCTGATTGCCCGGGTCGGCGTGGAGCGGAGATTGTACACTGCGGGCGCGCACAAAGCGCGGCTCGATCCGTTTTCACCGGAACGGGCGGACGATGTTACGTTCACGCACGACCTTCTGGCGGCGCTGCATCTCCGCTTTCAGGCGTGGGTCAAAGAGCGGCGGGGCAGCCGGCTCACGCGGGAAGAGGAAAAGATCTTCGACGGCAGCGCGGTGCTGGGCGAGCAGGGTCTTCCGCTCGGCCTGATCGACGGCTTCGCGGATATCGACGGGTTGGTGCGCAAGCTCGGCGGCGAGCGGGCAAAGCCCAGAATCTTCCGTCCGCGGCCACGCGGTTGGCTGAAACGGCTGCCGCGCCTTTTTGCCGAATCGGTGTTTGACGTGATCGAGGAGCGCTGGGCGCGGACGAGCCTGCTATCCTGACGATCTGCTGAGGGGGACGATCTGCTGAGGGGGAAAGAAAATGGAAGGACCAGACGCCCACCGGGACGTGCTCTTCTGGGAGCGGGCGAACCGGCACATGCTGCATTACAGCGGGCGGTTCGTGCCGTTCGTGCCGGTCCGGGCGGCGGGTTCGTTCGTCTATGACGCCTCGGGGCGGGAGGTCCTGGATTTCACCTCCGGCCAGATGAGCGCGATTGTCGGCCACGCGCATCCGGAGATCGCGGATGTGATCGCGAGCGCCGCGCGAACGCTCGATCACCTGTTCTCATCGATGCTGTCGCCCCCGGTGGTCGCACTGGCGGAGCGGCTGGCATCGCACGTGCCTGGCCTTCCCAAGGTGCTGCTGCTCTCGACCGGCGGGGAAGCCAACGAGGCGGCGATCAAGATCGCGAAGCTGGTCACCGGCGGATGGGAGGTGGTGGGGTTTGCGCAGTCCTGGCACGGCATGACGGGAGGCGCCGCCTCAGCCACCTACAAGACGGGCCGGCGCGGTTACGGGCCGCCGCAGGTCGGCTCGTTCGCGATTCCGGCACCGCGTTCCTTCCGGCCTCGCTTTCCTGGCGTCGACTGGTGGGCGGAGCTCGATGATTCGTTTGCGCTGATCGACCGGCAGAGCAGCGGCAATCTTGCCGCCTTCATTGCGGAACCTATCCTTTCGAGCGGTGGCATCATCGAGCTGCCGCAAGGCTATCTCGTGGCGCTGAAAGAGAAGTGCGCGGAACGCGGCATGAAGCTCATCCTCGACGAGGCGCAAACGGGGCTCGGGCGTACTGGGATGATGTTCGCCTTCGAACGGGACGGCGTCGTGCCCGATTTGCTGGTGCTTTCGAAGACGCTCGGCGCTGGGCTGCCGCTGGCCGCGGTACTGACGACGGCCGAGATCGGCGAGGTGTGCGAAGCCCGGGATTTCCTGTTCTACACCACGCACGCGAACGATCCGCTGCCGGCCGCGGTCGGGTGCAAGGTACTGGAGATCGTGGTGCGCGACAGGCTCGCGGAGCGGGCCCGCGTGTTGGGCTCGCGACTGAAAGAGGGGCTGCTCGCGCTCAAGGCACGGCACTCATGGATCGGCGACGTGCGCGGCCGAGGGCTGCTGCTCGGGATCGAGTTTATCGATGAGGAAGCTGGACAGAGGCGGAGCGCGGCGGCGCTTTCCGACGCGGTGACGGATCGCGCTCTGGCGCTTGGGCTTTCGGCGAACATCGTTCGTGCCGGGTCTTCTGGTGGGGTGATGCGGATTGCCCCGCCGCTCACCGTGAACGACAGCGAGATCGAACTTGGGCTCACGCTCATCGGGCGGGCGATGCGCGAGGTCGGGTGATGATCGGGAGGGCCGGTTCGTCCTCGGAACGCGCGTTACTGGCGGCGGGCGATCAGCGCCGACCATTCGAGCACCTCCGTTATGGTGCCGCCGGGCGCCACTTCCGCGAGTAGTCGGGAAAGGTCGTGAAGGAGCGAGTCGACACGCTCCGCGATTCTCGCTCGCGAGGTTGAAGACATCGAAAGGGCGCGCTCGATCAGGCTTTGAGTAGTGCTGACC
>JBOHMK010000131.1:0-5598 GCA_050730115.1 Acetobacteraceae bacterium | reverse complement strand
TGGCACCGGCAAACACCAGCCAGACCGGAAAGACGAACAGGATAACCCCAAGCACAAGCACGAGATGTGCCGGCCAGTCGACGCGGCGGCGCATCAGGAAATCGTCCGCTGGCCGAGAAAGCGGAACTGCACGGCAGTGAGCCCGATCACGATCAGCATCAGCACCACCGACTGCGCGGACGAGCCGGCCAGATCGAGATTGACGACCCCGTCGCGATAGACCTTGACCACCAGCGTCAGCGTCGCTTGACCCGGGCCACCGCGCGTCAAAGCCATGATCGTGCCGAAGGTGTCGAAGGCCGCATAGACGAGATTGACAATCAGGAGAAAGAACGTCGTCGGCATCAGGAGCGGCAGAACGATCGTGCGGAGGCGCTGGAAGCCGCCCGCGCCGTCCATCCGCGCGGCCTCGATCACGCTCGCCGGGATCGATTGCAGCCCCGCCAGGTAGAAGACGAAATTGTAACTCACCTGGGTCCAGGCGCTGGCGACGATGACCAACCCCAGGGCCTGCGTGCCGTTCACCGCGTAGTCCCAGTGGATGCCGATGTACTTGAGCTCGCGGCCGATAATGCCGACCGAGGGGTTCATGATGAACACCCAGAGCACCGCCGAGACCGCAGGGGCGATCGCATACGGCCAGATCAGCAGCGTGCGGTAGATGGCGCGACCGCGGATCTCGTGATCGGCAAAGACGGCAAACAGGAGAGCGAGCGCCATCGCGATCAGCGTGACCAGGGCGCAGAAAATCGCCGTGCGCCCGAAGGAGGCGCGGTATCCGGCGTCGTTGAAGAGCGCGATGAAGTTGGCGAGACCGGCGAACCGGGTATGCAGCCCGAAGGCGTCGGTTCGAGTAAAGCTGCCGTAGATCGCCTTGCCGGCGGGCAGGAGGAAGAAAAAGAACGTGATCAGAAGCTGCGGCAGCACAAAGGCAATCGGCAGCAGCCGCCCGCCGAAGATCGTCCGCCTTTCCATCGGCGAGCGGCTATGGCCTCAGTCGGACGCGAGCGTCGTTCCTCTCACCCCGCCGAGCTCTGGAACGCGGCCAGCACCTTGTTGCCGCGTGCGACCGCACGGGTCAGAGCACTTTTCGCATCGAACCCGCCTGCCAGCTCCTTCTCCCATTCCTCCTCGATGATGACCCGGATCTCGGGCATGTTGCCAAGGCGTATGCCCCGCGAATTGTCGGTCACCGGCTTGCGTTCAAGTTGCTCGACCGGCAGCTTGGTGCCCGGGTTCTTGGCGTAATAGCCTTCCTTGTCGAGGAGATCGGAACCCGCAAAGGTGACCGGCACGTAACCCGTAGAGGACGCCCAGTCGGCGTCCTGCCGCGGCTCGCCGAGGAAGCTCAGGAACTCGGCCACGCCCTTGTATTCCGCTGCGGTGCGATGCGGGGCGGTCATGGTCCAGAGGCTGGCGCCGCCGATGATCGAGTTGATCGGCTTTTTGATGATGTCCGGCCAGTAGGGCAGGAAGGTATTGGCGAACGGGAATTTCGCGGTCTTGACCAGCGCCCCGCGCGAGGCCGAGGAATTGAAGGCCATCGCCGCCTGGCCGGAATAGAAGACCGGATCGGGAATGTTGTCCCGCCCGGCATATTTGAAGGTGCCGTCCTTCGACATGTCGAGGAGATTTTGCAGATTTTCGACGAACGGCTCGGAATCCACCAAAAGCCGCGCGCCCAGCCCCTTGAAGCCGTCTTCGTCGGTGGCATAAGCGACGTTGTGGATCGCCGAGAACTGCTCGAAATGGATCCAGGTCGGCCATGAAGTGGTCATCACATACTGGCTGACCTTCTTCTCCTTGATGACCTTCGCCGCCGCCACCAGCTCGGGCCAGGTCGCGGGCGGCTTTTCTGGATCGAGGCCGGCCTTCTTGAAGGCGTCGGTGTTGTACCACAGCACCGCGGTCGAGGAATTGAACGGCATCGAGCCCATCCCGCCGTCGGGCAGGCTGTAGTAGCCGCGCACCGCCTCGATGTAGTGGTTGGGATCGAGTGGAACGCCGGTCTCCTTGAACAGATCCGAAGCGTATTTCACCGCCGGGCCGGCGGCGATCATGGTCGCGGTGCCGACATCGAACACCTGGGCGATGTGTGGCGCCTGGCCGGCACGCCAGGCAGCGATGGCCGCCGTCAGCGCCTCCGCGTAGCCGCCTTTGAAGACCGCATTCACGACCACGGTGCTCTGGCTCTTGTTGAAGCGATTGACCAGCGTGGCGAGTACGTCGCCAAGTTGGCCGTTCATCGAGTGCCAGAACAGGATCGAAGTCGGGGTGGCGGCGAAGGTTGGCCGGGCTACCGCAAGTGCGGCGGCTCCGGTGAGCAAGGTGCGACGTTTCATGCGATCGGTCCTCCCCTGTAAAGGCGCACCAAGGCTAGCATGACCGCCCGAAAAGCCCAACCGACCCGCCCGATCTCAGGTTTTACTACCCGACCGCAGCAATCAGCGTGCGGCGTGTCGCGACAAACTCCTCCACCACCTCGGCCAACCGGTCGCACTCGGCATCGTCGATCGGGAGCGAGAGGTTGATCATGCCGCGCCGTGCGATCCAGATGCCCTGCGCCAGGAGGTCGAAGAAGAACAGCTCCTTCAACCGTGGGTCGGCACTCGCCACATCCTCGGGCGAGCGGATCGGACCGCTGACGAAGTGCGCCGTCATCATCGAGCCGATGCCGGTGAACGTGAGTGCCGCGCCGGCGCGCCGGCAGAGGGCATTGAGGCGGGCGCGAAGCGCCTCGCCGCGTGCCGAAAGCGCCTCGGCCGCAGCGGGAGTATAGACCTCGGTCAGGCCGGCGAGGCCCGCGGCCATGGTCAGCACATTGTTGTTGAAGGTGCCGGCATGAGGCAGGGCGTCCTGCCGCCTGGGATCGAAGAGGTCGAGCAGCTCGGCCCGGCCGCCGAAGGCGCCGAACGACATCCCGCCACCGATATATTTGCCGAGCGTGGTGAGATCGGGGCGGATACCGAGCGCGGCGGCAAGGCCGCGCGCGCCAAGCCGCGACGTCATCACCTCGTCGAAGATCAGGAGCGCGCCGGCATCGCTCGCCGCCCGGCGGAGCTCCACAAGGAACTCCCTCTCCGCCGGGATGCAGCCGCCGCCGCCGAGCATCGGCTCGACGATCACGGCCGCAAGCGCACCAGCGTGCTGTTTGATCAGCTCGGACGCGGCGGGTCCATCGTTGTAGCGCGCCAGGGCGAAGTCGTGCGGCACGTTGACCGGCGAGCCGCCGCTGCGGAAGGTAAAGACGCCGCCGTGATAGGCGCCGCGGAAGACCAGGATTTTTTTCCGCCCCGAGGCAGCAACGGCGGTTGCCAGGGCCATCAGATTCGCTTCGGTGCCCGAGTTGGTGAAGCGTACGCGCTCGAGCCCGAAACGTTCGGTAACGGCGCGGGCAAACCTGGCCTCGATCAGATTGTGGCCGCCGAGATTGATGCCGCCGTCCAGCGCCGCCTCGATCGCGCCACGGATCCGCGGATGCGAGTGGCCGTAAATACCGGCGGTGAACTCACCCAGAAAATCGATGTAGGTCCGACCGTCGAGATCTTCGAGCCGCGCACCTTCACCGCCGACGAAGCCCAGGGGGAACGGCGCGTAAAACAGGACCGAACGCGTATTGCCCCCGGGCATCACGGCCGTCGCCTCGACGAAGCGGGCAAGGCTTTTCGGATTGCGTGCGATGTAAGCCTCTTTGGCTTCGGCGAGCGCCGAAGCCAGATCCGCGTTCGCGGTGCGGACGTCGCTCATCCTCTTCTCCTCTCGCATTGCGGGAGAGTGGAGCACCGCTGCGGTCGGCCGGCAACCGTATCGGTCAGGTGGCGGTGCCTCCACCCCCGCGCTAATCTCCCGGCAGCGAGGTTGCCAGGAGAATGCGAATGCGCCGGATCGCCATCCTCGGCGCGGGAACCATGGGTCACGCGCTGGCGTTGGTTTTTGCGCTCGGCGGGCACGAGGTGAAGCTGACCGATACCGACGGCCAGGCACTGGAGCGTGCCGGCGAACTGATGCAGCAGGCACTCGCGACACTCCGCCAGGCGGGCCTCGTCGATGCATCCTGGAACTCCGGGCGGCTCGACCAGGCCGTGCGCCGCGTGGCACGCCTCGAAGAGGCGTTGGCGGGAGCCGAGATCATCGTCGAAGCGATCATCGAGCAACCGGCGGCCAAGCGCGCGCTCTTCAGCGCCGTCGATGCGCTGGCTTCGCCCGAGGCGATCCTCGCCAGCAATACCAGCTATCTCGACGTCTTCCCGCTGATCCCGCCGAAGCGGCGGCGGCGCGCGCTGATCGCGCACTGGTACACCCCGCCCTATCTCGTGGATCTGGTCGATATCGTCGGCAGCTCCGAGACCGATCCGAAAGCCATAGAAGAGATGCGCGCGCTGGTGGCAGCGATGGGCAAGGTGCCGGTGGTGATGCGCCGGTTCATCCCCGGTTACATCGCCAACCGGATCCAGACCGCGATCACGCTCGAGGTCAACCGCCTGCTCGACGAGGGCTACGCTGATCCGCGGGACATCGACGAGGCAGTGATCCATGGCCTGGCGCTGCGCCTGCCGATCCTCGGCGTGCTGGCCAAGGCAGACTTCACCGGCCTGAAGCTGATTGCAGACGCGCTCGCCAACCGTACCTATGAACCACCCGATCCCGGGAAACGCTCGACCACGCTCGAGGCATTGCTCGCCAAGGGCCGGGACGGCGTGCTGGCCGGGCGTGGCTATTTCGACTGGAACGAGGATCCGTCGGCACTGTTCGCCGAGCGTGACCGGCGTCTGATTGCCCTCAAAGCGGCACTCAAGACCCTCGGCGGGCCGATCCGGCCGCGGACTGTGACATGACGGAAGAAGCCATCGAGGCGGATTTCGTCGTCGTCGGCTCGGGCTCGGCCGGCGCGGCGGCGGCGGCGCGCCTCTCGGAAGATGCCAAGACCGAAGTCGTGCTGATCGAGGCCGGCGGGCGCGATCGCAACATCTGGATCCATATTCCGCTCGGCTACGGCAAGACGATCACCGACAAGAGTGTGAACTGGTGTTACGAGACCGAGCCCGAACCCAATCTCGGCGGCCGACGCATTTTCTGGCCGCTCGGCAAGGTGCTCGGCGGTTCCTCCTCCATCAACGGGCTCATCTACATCCGCGGCCAGGCCGAGGATTTCGATCATTGGCGCCAGCTCGGCAACGCCGGCTGGTCGTATGCCGACGTGCTGCCCTATTTCAAGCGCGCCGAAGATCAGGAGCGCGGTGCCACTGCCGAGCACGGCGCGGGCGGGCCGCTTGCGGTTTCCAGTCTCAGGGATCGCCTCCCGGTCTGCGAAGCCTTTATCCAAAGCGCGCTTGCCCTCGGCCTCCCGCGCAATGACGACTTCAACGGCGCCACACAGGAAGGGGTCGGCTACTATCAGTTGACGACGCGGAACGGCAGGCGCTGCTCGACGGCGGTCGGCTATCTGCGCCCGGCCATGAAGCGGCAGAACCTTCGCATCCTGATGGAAACGCTGGCCGAACGGATCCGCTTCGAGGACCGGCGCGCGATCGGCGTCGAGGTGGTCTCCGACGGGACCAGGCGTTTCATCCGTGCCCGCCGCGAAGTCATCCTCTCCGG
>JBOHMK010000130.1:0-2384 GCA_050730115.1 Acetobacteraceae bacterium | reverse complement strand
GTCGAGGTAGGAGCGGCGCATCTCCTCCTCGAGCGTCACCGGAACCACATCCGCAGGCGGCGGCGCGCCCGAAGAGGGAGTCTCGCTCAAGGCAATCTCAGGCGGCTCGGATCAGCGGCGATAGAACGGGTCAGAACGGAATCTCGTCGTCGATCTCGCCCGCGGCCTTGCCGCTTTCCCAGCCGGCTCCGCCCCCCGCGCCCCCGGGCGCCGCCCCCGCCGGCGCCCCACTACCGTGCGGCTGACGCTCCACTCGCGGCGCCCCGCCGCTCCGCATATCGGCGCCCTCGCCGGCACCCCCCGCATCAAGCAGCGTCAACTCGCCGCGAAACCGGCCGAGCACAATCTCGGTCGTGTATTTCTCCTGCCCCGACTGGTCCGTCCATTTGCGGGTCTGCAGGGCACCCTCGACATAGACCTTGCGCCCCTTGCGCAAAAACCGCTCCGCCACGTCGGCGAGCCGGTCATTGAAGATCACCACCCGATGCCACTCGGTCCGCTCCTTGCGCTCGCCGGAGGCGCGATCGTTCCAGCTTTCGCTGGTCGCCAGCGAGAACTGGACGATCTTCTGGCCCTCCTGTGTCGTACGCACTTCCGGATCCCGGCCAAGATTGCCGACCAGGATCACCTTGTTGACGCTGCCCGCCATCCGTTCGATCCTTACCAATATGCTGGCCGAGGCCCCTGTTCAGTCCGGCCAGCATACAGCGTGGCCCCGGCGCCGGCCAGGGCGGCGCCGAAGTCAGCCCGACCGGCAGAACTGCCCGCCGCACTTCACTGCGCGCTGCCATGGACACTCGAACAAGGCAAGAACATCATCACCTTTCCGTAATCCGACTCCGGGAATCCAATGGCCGGTTTCATTCATGTCCGCGGTGCCCGCGAGCACAATCTGAAAAACGTTGATGTCGCCATCCCGCGTGACGCGCTGACCGTCATCACCGGGCTCTCCGGCTCCGGCAAATCCTCACTTGCATTCGACACCATCTACGCCGAGGGCCAGCGCCGTTACGTAGAAAGCCTCTCCTCCTACGCCCGCCAGTTCCTCGAGCTTGCCGGCAAGCCGGATGTCGATCAGATCGAGGGCCTCTCGCCGGCGATTTCGATCGAGCAGAAGACGACCAGCCACAATCCGCGCTCGACCGTCGGCACCGTCACCGAGATCCACGATTATATGCGCCTCCTCTGGGCGCGCGTCGGCGTGCCCTATTCCCCCGCAACCGGCCTGCCGATCGAGGCGCAGACCGTGAGCCAGATGGTCGACCGCGTGCTCGCGATGCCGGAAGGAACGAGGCTCCTCTTGCTCGCCCCCGTCGTCCGCGGTCGCAAGGGCGAGTACCGCAAAGAACTGGCGGAGCTCTCACGCAAGGGCTTTACCCGCGTCAAGGTAGACGGCACGCTCTACGAGATCGCCGAAGTCCCAGCCCTCAATCGCAAGATCAATCACGACATCGAGGCGGTGGTCGATCGCGTCGTCGTCCGCGCCGGCCTCGAGAGCCGCCTCGCCGACAGCTTCGAGACCGCGCTCGGCCTGGCGGACGGCATCGTCATTACGGAAGACGCGGCCTCAGGCGAACGCACCATCTTCTCGAGCCGCTTCGCCTGCCCGGTCAGCGGCTTCTCGATCGCCGAGATCGAACCGCGCCTGTTCAGCTTCAACAGCCCGCACGGCGCCTGCCCGGCCTGCGACGGGCTGGGCACCGAAAACTTCTTCGACCCTGCACTGGCGGTGCCGGATGAACGCCTCTCCCTTGCCGAAGGCGCGATCGCACCCTGGACCGGCGCCCACTCCCCCTACTACGACCAGACCCTCGCCAGCCTCTCGCGGCATCTCAAGATCAGCACCCGGGCCGCCTGGCAAAATTTGCCCGAGAACGCTCGCGCGGCGATCCTCTTCGGCACGGGCGAAGACGTGGTGAGCTTCGCCTACAAGGACGGCGTCCGCAGCTACACCGTGAAGAAGCCGTTCGAAGGCGTGATCCGCAACCTCGAACGGCGCCTGAACGAAACCGACAGCGCCTGGGTGCGTGAGGAACTCTCCCGCTATCAGGCCGAAAAACCCTGCGCCGTCTGTCGTGGCGCGCGCCTGAAACCGGAAGCGCTCGCCGTCAAGGTCGGAGGCAAGAACATCGCCGAGGCCTCCGAGCTTTCCATCCGCGCCGCCCACGCCTGGTTTGCCGGGGTGGGCCAGACCCTCACCCCGCAGCGCGCCGAAATCGCCCGGCGAATCCTGCGCGAGATCGTCGAGCGACTGCAATTCCTGGTCGATGTCGGGCTCGACTACCTCTCTCTGGGAAGAAGCTCGGCAACCCTCTCGGGCGGCGAGAGCCAGCGCATCCGCCTGGCGAGCCAGATCGGCTCCGGCTTGACCGGCGTGCTATATG
>JBOHMK010000129.1:0-1873 GCA_050730115.1 Acetobacteraceae bacterium | reverse complement strand
GTCCCCGCCAGTCCGGATCCCGAAACCGTCCCTGCCGGACCGCTTCGGAAACGCCATGGAATGCCAGCTCCACCGTGCGGGCCGGCCGGAACCCGAAGGTCCGGACAAAGCGCGCGCCGCTCACCCGGTAATCGCGAAGATCGGGCTGCCGGTCGAGGATCGCCGTCCGCATCCCCGGGCAGATGCGGCGCGCGATCTCGACGAGGCTGGTCTTCTGATGATTCTCGCCGACGACATTGAAGACCTGCCGGTCCACCGCACTCGGATCCGCCGCCAGCACCTGGCCCATTGCTTCCGCCGCGTCATCGATATGCAGAAACGGCCGCCAGGCGGCGGGAGCGTAAATCTTGATCTCGCGCCCGAGCGTCGCGTCCCGCGCCATCTCGTTGACCAGGAGATCGAACCGCATGCGCGCGGAAACGCCGCAGATCGTTCCGAGCCGGAGCACGCCGGCAGACGGAATGCCGTTCGCTCCAAGCGTCGCTTCCTCCGCCGCAACCTTCGCTCGCGCATAGTCGGACAAAGGATTGAGCGGGGCCGTCTCGTCAACCTCGCAGTTCGCCTCGGCGACGCCGTAGTTGCTGCAGGTGCTGACCAAAACGAATTGCTTCACGCCGGCCTCCTGCGCAGCGCGCAGAACGCCCGGAATGGCGTCATGGTTGATCGACCAGCTCACCCGCTTGTCAACATCGCACGCCGCCTCGCCGACGATTCCGGCAAGATGCAGCACCGCGTCCACGCCCCGCATCGCCTGCTCTACCGCTGCCCGGTCGCGGACATCCCCGATCTCGAGCGTGAGGCCCGGAAACGCGCCGAGAGCGATCATCGGCTCCCCGCCGTAGAACAGCCGATCGAGCACCCGAACACGCTCGCCGCGCGCCAGAAGATGCGCGACCACCCGCGATCCGAGATAGCCGGCCCCTCCGGTCACCAGGACATGCATCGAAATGAAGCCCCCGGCCGTGACAATTGTGCCGATCTTTCAGACGATTCCCGACGCTCCGTCAAGCGGCAAGCTCCGGAACGATCGGCATGGCGAGCACCTCGATCTCACGAATCAGCACCGAGGACGATTCCGTCGAACTGCCGTTCCGCAGCAAGAGGTGCGTCACCCGAGGCTCGTGCAGCTCGAAGAATATCTCCCGCGTGGCGCGCCCCTCCGCCAGCAGCCTCTCGTCGTGGATCACATCCCGTGCCGGCTCGAACAACGAAAGTGCCGGCTGTCCCGTGACGTCCGAGACCATCACCCTGAGCCAATACCACAACCCTTCCGACCTCGCCTGCCCAGGCCCGACCTCCGCCCAGGCCGTATAATGCCAGGCGCCGGCGGGCGTGCGGACCCTGACACCCGCCTCGTCCTCCTTCGCCATCGCTCCCGCCGCCTCCCAGTGCGGCTCGGATCGCACCGCCTCGCATCCGATCCGGCAGGCGACATCAGTCCTCTCCCGGGGCGGCGGCAGAGGAGCCACGTTGCGCCTGAGGATCGCGGCGCGCGCGCTCTCGTCCCAGCCGAAATGCCGGCTCATCGCCACCAGCCGTCTCAGCTCCGGATGCTGCGGCATCGCCGCCTGCGCCGCCAGCACCTGTTCGCGGAACGCCGGGCAGTCGCCCGCGAGCTTATGAATCTGGCCGGCAAATTGCGCGTGCATGTGGAACACGGCATCGCGACGAAAATACTCGAGCAGCGCTCGCTTCGCCCGTCCCTTGGCCAGCCGGTCGATCACGATCTGCTTGTCGCGCGCGAACTGGCCGAATGCCGCCGGCCGGAAGGACATGCTGGTCTCGTCGCCGCGCGCCGTCATGGTGATCGCCCGCTTGCAGACGATCCGATGCTCCCCGAATCGGAGCGCGACACGAGTGAAAAACTCGAAGT
>JBOHMK010000128.1:0-2748 GCA_050730115.1 Acetobacteraceae bacterium | reverse complement strand
CGCTTCACGTCGATCGGCTTGACCACGCTCTCACCCCTCCTGTGCAAACCACGCCGGTCCACACAGAATCCCGATCCAGCCGATTCGGGAATCCCCCCAACGAGTCAGCCTTTCCGAGGGCTGGTATCACATAGCGAAGGGCCTGGCGCACTCATCCACACCTCACCACACATCGGTGACACAGGCTCCCTGACCCGGCGCATCGGGCGCCCAACGCATGCGTGCATCGGGGCCCGCGTGCCGCCCAGAGGAAGCGGGCAGGGTGGCTGCGGGCGCGGTGAGTGAGTGACGCACGGGCGCAAGCTGCTATCGGCGCCGTGGGAAGGCGCCGTCGATCCGGCAATGGCAGCCGGGACGCCCGGGGCGGGATCAGAGAATGAGGCCGGGTGTCGTCTCCGCATCGAGCGGCCAGATCGGCCGCATGATTCTGCTGTAGGGGATACGCCGGTAATCGCGGTCGAGCGGACCGTCCGAATCGACATACAGCACCTGGTGCGCAATCGGGCCGAACGCGGCCATGAAGTGATTGGTCGATTTCACCACCAGAATGCGGCGCTCCCTGGGTTCGATGCCGAGATTACTGAAGAGTTCCAACCCCAGTGCCTGGGTACGGTTCTCGATCAGCACGACTTCGATCCCGCCCACGCGAATGGCGGCGCAGTCACCGAGTGGCACCTGCGTCGGTCCGAAGCTCTGCCAGCAGTCGCGCTTCAGGGAAACAATCTCGACGGTGGCGTCGATCGGCAGGCCCGAGGCCGGACCGGTCTTGCCACCGAAGCGGAGCGGAAGCCGCGCTCCGGCGCCGGCATCGAAGCAAAGCCGGACGGCAATCGGATCCCAGATTGGGCCGAGAGCGACATTCTCGATCCCGTGATCGATCAGATGGCGGAGGATCGTCGTATTGTCGGAAGGTGAGCCGCCGCCCGCATTGTCGGCCGGCTCCGCGAGCACGACCGGTGCACCACCTGCTCCCAGCGCCCGCTCGATCGCGGCCCCCACGGGAAGATAGTCGGGCGCCGTCCGTCCGCGCATGGCAACGAATTCCTGGCCGATTGCGACCGCCATGCGGTCGGCCTTGATCTTGTCGGCATCGGCGATCACGAGCACACGACCCGAGAGTTCCGGCACATCGGCGTACGGAAAGCAATGACCGATGGAGATCGAAAGGATGCCGCCTTTGCCCTCTTCCCCCTGGATGCGATCGACCAGGCCGCGCATCAGCGGCAGCGTCGTCGGATAGCTGCCGATCTGCCGGCAATCATAGAGCGACATCACCGGACGGATCTCACCCCGGATCGTGCGCAACACCAGGCGGAGCAGGTCTTCGGCCCGCTCGACGACATCAGTGTGTGGAAATTCCTTGTAAAGCACAATGATATCGGCAAGCCGCACGCGCTTGAGGGTGAGATGGCAGTGCGGATCGAGCTCGACCCCGATCACGGTACGCGGGCCAACGAGGTCGCGCACCCGCTCGATGATATCGCCTTCGACATCGTCGTACCCGTCGGCAACCATCGCACCATGCAGGCCGAGCAGCACGCCCTCGAGCGGCAGCGCGGCTTTCAGCTCGCCAAGAATGGTATCGCGCATGAACTCGTAATCGCCTCGGTTGGTGCGCCCGGCGGGGCTCGCGGCGAAGCAGCTCCCCTCGACCAGCGTGAAACCTTGGCCGTGCGCGGCGCGCCGCGCAACCCAAAGCGGCGCGGTGCACATCAGGGGCGTTGCCATCGGATGCTCGCCGGGGCGGAGAAAGACGCTCTGCCGGTAGCCGGCAAGGCTCGTCGGCAGCGGCGAAAATGTGTTGGTCTCGGTGGCGAGGGTGGCGGCGAAGAGACGCATCTCGGGTTGCCTTCCGGAACGGCAGGCGGAAGCTCCTCCAGGCTCACTTCGGCGTAAAGAGCCTACGAAGCGGCGAGGGCAGGGAGCATCTCGAGCGCGGTCTCGTAGCCGGTGATTTCAGCAAGATGTTCGAGGCGGTGCGTCACTCCTTCCCCCGCATAGACGCCTCTGCCTTCGGCCAGGCGCAGTACGAGACGCTGGCCCGCGCGCACCAGAGCCGTTTCGGCAAGCAGGCGCGGGGTCCCGGCAGAGAGCGTGCAGGCGAGACGGAGCACGGTGCCCAGTGCTTCGGCGCGATTGGTCGCAGATAGGTCGAGCAGCGAGCGGATCGGCGCCAGATAGCTCGCGCTGCGCTCGGCCTCGTAGCGGAACGCCACCACCAGGGCGAGAAAGGCCCGGGCGTGATGGCCAAGCCCGACGCCTGGCTGCCGCAGCACGCGGAGCACGCTCTGCTCAGCCCGATACTCCGGATGATCCCGGGTGCCAATATCGCTCATCCAACAGGCCGCTTCGCGCAGCCGCCGGTGCGCCGCCGTTTCGCCCGGGAACAGAGGCGCCGTCCAGGTGATCAGGGCAGGCGCCAGTCCGGGATCCCGGGCCAGCCGCTCGTTGAATTCCTGCGCCGCGGTCAGCAGCGGATCGAGCGCGCGGACGCCGGGAGGAACCTGGCTCATGAACCAGCCCTCACGGAGCCCCATGCCGGAGAAGACGACACTCGCCGCACCCGTTGCGCGCAACAGCCGGCGCAGCGTCACCGCGACAAATGGCAAATCCTCGATCCGCCGGCGCGGCAAATCCGGCAAGCGTTCAAGCACGCGCCGGGAAGCCCCGGCAATGACGACGGTGAGGTCACGCGCTTCCTCGCGGCCGAGCGTGTAGTGATGAACGATGCTCAGCGGGTAGTTCGTC
>JBOHMK010000127.1:0-16378 GCA_050730115.1 Acetobacteraceae bacterium | reverse complement strand
CTCGCGGTGCTCTGCCCCGCACGCGGCCATTGGCAAGCCTTTGGAACCTCTTCTTTTCAAGTTCGGGGGTCTGGGGCCTCAGGCCCCCCAAGGTCGCATTGGGGGTCAAGGGCGGAGCCCTTCCCCTGGCTTTTCAGCAAGCGGCTAAGTTGCCATAAATTCTGTTACGTAATCGGTCGGCGTAACAGCGAGGGGTGGGCTCTCACCCCACGATCCCGCGGCGGCGAAGCTCCGTGACCACCTGCTCGGCAAGCGATCCGGCGCTGCGACCGACGGTCGGCAGGTGGATCTCGGGGTTCTCCGGCGCTTCGTACGGTGCATCGACGCCGGTGAAGTTGCTGATCTTTCCTGCGGCCACCTTGGCGTAAAGTCCCTTCGGGTCACGCCTTTTGCATTCCTCGATCGGGGTATCAACGAACACCTCGAGGAAAATCCCGTCCTCGAGGTCGCTGCGCGCCATCGCCCGATCCGCGCGGTAGGGCGAGATGAAGGACGCAATCACGATCAACCCCGCATCGGCGAACAGCTTCGCCACTTCAGCGACGCGGCGGATGTTCTCGACCCGGTCTGCTTCGGTAAAGCCGAGATCGCGGTTGAGACCATGCCGCACATTGTCCCCATCGAGAACGTAAGTGTGCCGGCCCAGCGCGAACAGCGTCCGCTCGACCAGGTTCGCGATCGTGGATTTACCCGCCCCGGAAAGCCCGGTGAACCAGAGAATCGCCGGCTTCTGGCCGTTCAACGCGGCGCGCGCCGAACGATCGACGTCGAGATGCTGCCAGGTGAGATTGGTGCCGCGGCGGAGCGCGAAATCGATCGTCCCGGCGCCGGCGGTCTCGTTGGTCAGCCGGTCGATGACAATGAAACTGCCGAGGCTCCGGCTGTTCGTATAGGGCTCGAAGGCGATCGGTGAGGCCAGCGCAAGATTGATCACCCCGACATCGTTCAGATGCAACTCCTTGGCGGCGAGATGTTCATGCGTATCGACATTGATGCGATGCTTGATGGCAGTGACGCTACCGCTGACGGTGCGGGTTCCCGACTTGATGAGGTACGAGCGTCCGGCGAACAGCGGTGTTTCGCTCATCCAAATCAGGTGTGCCGCGAACTGATCGGAAACGGGCGCCGGGCTCGCCGCGGCCGCAAGCACGTCGCCGCGTGAGACGTCCATCTCTTCTGCCAGCGTCAGGGTGACGGCATCTCCCGCCCCGGCCTCGGCAAGCTCGCCATCCATGGTCACGATGCGGGCGATGGTCGCGGCCTTGCCCGCCGGCAGCACGCTGACCCGATCGCCCGGGCGCACCCGGCCGGAGGCGACGGTTCCGGCGTAACCGCGGAAATCGAGGTGCGGCCGGTTCACCCATTGCACGGGCATGCGGAAGCTCTGGTCGGA
The DNA here is from genome assembly GCA_050730115.1 of Acetobacteraceae bacterium. Lineage (GTDB taxonomy): Bacteria > Pseudomonadota > Alphaproteobacteria > Acetobacterales > Acetobacteraceae > JAKAWQ01. The sequence continues at coordinate 14,985 of JBOHMK010000127.1, read as the reverse complement.
CGGATCAACCTCGATCCGGATGGTCTCGAGATGCTCGAGCAAGGTTGGGCCGCCGTACCATGGCGTCCTCGCGGAAGGAGCGGTCACGTTGTCGCCGTAGCGGGCCGAGGCCGGAATCGCGAGCAGGCTGTCGAAACCGAACCCGGTCGCGAAATTCTCATAATTCTTCCGGATCGCCGCGAACTGTCCCTGATCGAAATCGATCAGGTCCATCTTGTTCACCACCAGCACGACATGGCGAATGCCGAGCAGGGAAACGATGAAGGAGTGCCGCCGCGTCTGGTTGACCACGCCTTTCCGCGCGTCGATCAGGAGAACCGCGAGATCGGCGGTCGAGGCGCCGGTCGCCATGTTGCGCGTGTACTGCTGATGGCCGGGCGTGTCGGCGACGATGAAGCGGCGCCGGTCGGTGGCGAAGAATCGGTAAGAGACGTCGATCGTGATGCCCTGCTCGCGCTCCGCCTCCAGTCCGTCCATCAACAGCGCAAAGTCGATGTGCTCACCGACGGTGCCGTATTTGCGGCTGTCGCGCTCGAGTGCGGCAAGCTGATCCTCAAACAACGCCCGCGTCTCGTAGAGCAGGCGCCCGATCAATGTGGATTTGCCGTCATCCACGCTGCCGCAGGTGAGGAAACGGAGCATGCCCGCCTCCGACGGCAGCCGGAACACATTGGCCGTCCGCTCGCTGCCGGTCGCGCTCAAAGTGTCCGGCATCAGAAGTACCCCTCGCGCTTCTTGCGTTCCATCGACGCCGCCTCGTCGCGATCGATCAGCCGCCCCATCCGCTCGGAGGTCTGGAAGCCTAGCATCTCGGCGATGATCGCCGGCAGCGAGTCCGCCTTCGACTCGATCGCACCGGTCAGCGGATAGCAGCCGAGGGAGCGAAACCGCACCGTCCGCATCTCCGGCCGCTCCCCTGGCTGGAGGCGCATCCGCTCGTCGTGCACCACGATCAACTGGCCGTCACGCTCAACGATCGGCTGCGGCCTGGCGAAATAAAGCGGCACCACGGGGATGTTCTCGGCCCGGATGTACTGCCAGACATCGAGCTCCGTCCAGTTCGAGAGCGGAAAGACCCGGATCGATTCACCCTCCCGGATCCGGCCGTTGTAAAGACCCCAGAGTTCCGGACGCTGGTTCTTCGGATCCCACTCCTGGCTGGCACTGCGGAATGAGAAGATGCGCTCCTTGGCACGCGAGCGCTCCTCATCACGTCGCGCCCCGCCGAACGCGGCGTCATATCCCCCCGCGGCCAGCGCCTGCTTCAGCGCCTCGGTCTTCATCACCTGCGTATAGTAGGACGAGCCGTGATCGAACGGATTGACGCCGCGGCGAACGCCAGCCTCGTTGGTGTGCACGATCAGCTCGAGGCCGAGCTGCCGGGCGGTTGCATCCCGGAAGGCGATCATCTCGCGGAATTTCCACCTTGTGTCGATATGCAGCACCGGAAACGGCGGCCTGGCCGGATGGAACGCCTTCAGCGCCAGATGCAACAGCACCGAGGAATCCTTGCCGATCGAATAGAGCAGTACCGGATGACGGAACTCGGCCACGACCTCGCGGAAGATGAAGATGCTCTCGTCCTGCAGACGCTTGAGATGCGGGCTCAGCGCGCGGGCCTGAGGCATCTGCGTAACCGGCGCAGATTCCACGATTCCACGACCGGCTTCCGGCCAGGCGAGGGTCGCCGGCATTCAGCCGGGCCTCCGGCTGGCGGCTGATGGCCGGCAGGGCAGGGGGAAGGAAGGCTCGACCATCGGAATCGCTCCATTGCGGCAGTGCAGCGTCCACGCCACGGCTATCACCGGCGGCACGCTGGGTGCTAGATACACAAGGCCTTTGGCGGAAATCGGGAGCAGTTCGCCAATGCCATGAAATTGATCGAGAAAATGTGCGCCATCCCGGATGGCCGGAGATCATCACGCTGGGGAGAGCGCGACCTCCGGTGGATCGGGCACGCTCGCCCGTTGCCTCAGGCAGGGTGCGGCGACCCCGGGGAGACAGGTGCAAGAGATCTGCCTGGTGTTCCCCCCCGACGTTGGCCGCCCCGCCCTTTGCTGCCTCTGGGGCAGCGACCGTGAGGGGATCAGCAAGCTACTGAAAACAAAGGCCCATGCAAACAAAGACCCAGTGAGCGCAAAGACGAGTGTGCCGAAGGCTGGCGCGCGTTGCCGGGCATCAGGCCGCAGAGCCGGCACACTCGTTGGAGTCCGACACTCGTTGGAGTCCGACGCCGGGGAGACAGAATGCCGAGCGAGATCATCGCCCTTTCCAAGCCGGTCGGCGATACGGTCAAGACCACTACCTGTTACATGTTACATGTGTGCCGGGCGCTGCGGCATCCGCGTCCACCTTAAGGACGGGCGACTCAGATATATCGAAGGCAACCCTGACCACCCGGTCAACCGCGGCGTCCTGTGCGGCAAGGGTTCGGCCGGCATCATGCAGCATTACTCGCCGGCCCGCCTCCGCGCCCCGCTGCTCCGTGTGGGCGAGCGCGGGGCGGGCGAGTTCAAGGAAATCGGTTGGGACGAGGCGCTGGCGCTGGCGTGCGGCTGGCTCGGCGAGATCCGGCGGACGGATCCGCGCAAGCTCGCCTTCTTCACCGGGCGCGACCAGAGTCAGGCGCTGACCGGCCTCTGGGCCAAGGAATTCGGCACGCCGAACTTTGCCGCCCATGGTGGGTTCTGCTCGGTCAACATGGCTGCCGCCGGCCTTTATTCGGTCGGCGGCAGCTTCCGGGAGTTCGGCGAGCCGGATTGGGAGCATACCCGTCTCTTCCTGCTGTTCGGGGTCGCCGAGGACCACGACTCGAACCCGATCAAAATCGGGCTGGCGGGGCTGAAGGCACGCGGCGTCCGCGTCATCTCGATCAACCCGGTGCGCACCGGCTATTCCGCCGTCGCCGATGAGTGGATCGGGCTCCGCCCAGGCACCGACGGGCTGTTCGTCCTCTCGCTCATTCACCTTCTGCTGGGCGCAGAGGCAGTGGATCTCGAGTTTCTCGCCCGTTACACCAACGCCGGATGGTTGGTGGCGCGCGATCCCGGCGGCCCCGACGACGGCCTCTTCGTCCGCGACGGTGCCGGAAACCCGCTGGTTTGGGACCGGCGGAGCAATGCCGCAGTGAGGGCCTCGGATCCTGAGGCAGCACCGCGCCTCGCCGGTGAAGTCGCCTTGCCGGATGGCCGCCGCGCGGTTCCGGCATTTCAGCTCCTGGCCGAGCGTTGCCTCGCCCCCGAGTACGCGCCCGAGGCGGTCGCCGAACGCTGCGGCATCCAGCCTGCGCGGATCCGGAGCCTGGCCGGCGAAATCGCCGCCGCCGCCGCCGAGGCGGTGGTGCTCGCCGAGCCCTGGACGGACAGCGCCGGCCGCCACCACGCCGAGATGCGCGGCCGGCCAGTTGCGATGCACGCGATGCGCGGCATCTCCGCGCACAGCAACGGGTTCCAGACCTGCCGCGCGCTCCATGTGCTGCAGATGCTGCTCGGCGCCATCGATACGCCCGGCTCCTGGCGCTACAAGGCGCCCTATCCGCGGCCCACCCCGCCGCACGCCCCGCCCGGCGGCAAGGATGCGCGCCCTGAAAGCGCGCTCGCGGCGATGCCTCTCGGGAATCCTGCGGGCCCGGAAGACCTGATGGTGGACGAGAACGGTGCGCCACTCCGCATCGACCATGCGTTCTCCTGGGAGGCACCGCTCTCTCTGCACGGGATGATGCACACCGTGATCGCCGACGCCGCCGCGGCTGATCCCTACCCGATCGATACGATCTTTTTCTACATGGCAAATATGGCGTGGAATTCCTCGCCTGAGCCCGTCGAGACCTGCCGCCTGCTCACCGAAAAGGATCCGGCCAGCGGGGAATACCGCATTCCGCATCTGATCTATGCAGATGCGTTCTATTCCGAAACGGTCGGCTACGCCGATCTCGTGCTCCCGGATACGACCTATCTCGAACGCTACGACTGCATCTCGCTGCTCGACTGGCCGATCGGCAGCGCCGATGGGCCGGCGGATGCAATCCGCCAGCCGGTGCTGAAACCGGACCGTGACGTCCGCCCGTTCCAGGACGTGTTGATCGATCTCGGCGCGCGGCTCGGTCTTTCGGCCTTCACCAACGCTGACGGCAGCCCGGCCTTTACGGACTACGCCGACTATATCGTTCGCCACCAGCGCAAACCCGGGATCGGCCCGCTCGCCGGCTGGCGCGGCGAGGGCACGGATGCCAGTCGCGGCGCGCCCAATCCCCACAGCTCGAGCGCTACATCGAGAACGGCTGCTTCTGGCACCACGAGTTGCCGCCGGCGGCGCGCTATTTCAAATACGCCAATCGCGACTACCTCGAAGCGGCGACCAAACTCGGGATGATCGATCGGCCCGAGCCGATCACGCTGCAGCTTTACGCCGAGCCGCTGCAGCGCTTTCGCCTGGCCGGTCTCGGACACGGAACCGTGCTTCCTCCGCCTGAGCTGCGCGAGCGCGTCGCCCGTTTCCATGATCCGCTGCCGTTCTGGTATCCGCCGCTCGAGCAGGACGTTGCCGGGGCGGAGAAGTTCCCGCTCTCCGCAATCACCCAGCGGCCAATGCCGATGTACCATTCCTGGGGTTCACAGAACGCCTGGCTCAGGCAAATTCTCGACGACAACCGCCTCTACATGGCGCGGGAGACCGCCGCCACACTCGGTCTCGCAGACGGCGAGTGGGTGAACGTCATCAGCCGCAGCGGTCGGGTGAGCGCGCGGCTTCGCATCATGGATGGCGTCAATCCGAAAACGGTATGGACCTGGAACGCGATCGGCAAGCGCGCGGGTGCGTGGATGCTCGCTCCCGACGCTCCGGAATCGCACCGGGGCTTCCTGCTCAACGACGTGATCGCAACCTTCCTCCCCGAGAGCCAAGGCAAACGACTGGCGAGCGGTGACCCCATCACCGGCCAGGCCGGCTGGTTCGATGTCTCCGTCCGGATCGAGAAAGCGCCCGCCGCCATGAAGGAGAGTCTGCCGCAGGCGCCACCGCTCCGGCCGCCGCCGCATCTCTCCGTCCCCGCACGGAGGGTCGGTGCATGACCAGCATTCCGGCCCGCGAGCCGGGCGCGAAAAAGCTCGGCCTCGTCATCGATCTCGACACCTGCGTCGGCTGCCATGCGTGTGCTGTGAATTGCAAGCAATGGAACGACGGCGGCCATTCCGCGTCGCTTCCCGATTACGATCCCTACGGCGCGCGCCCCGACGGAGTGTGGTTCAACCGGATCCACACCTATGAGGCAGGCGAGGGTGCCTCCGGCCGCACGGTGCATTTCCCGCGCTCCTGCGTGCATTGCGACGAACCCGCCTGTGTCACGGTCTGCCCCACCGGAGCCTCCTACAAGCGGGCCGAAGACGGCATCGTGCTCGTTAACGCCGATCTCTGTATCGGCTGCAAACTCTGCTCCTGGGCGTGCCCCTACGGCGCGCGCGAGTTCGACGAGGACGGCCGGGTGATGAAGAAATGCACCCTCTGCATCGACCGCATCTACAACGAGACTCTCCCCGAATCCGAGCGCGTGCCTGCCTGTGTCGCGACCTGCCCCGCGCATGCGCGGCATTTCGGCGATCTCGGCGATCCGACCAGCGATGTCTCCCGGCTCGTGGAAAGCCGCGGCGGCTTCGATCTGATGCCCGAGATGGGCTACCGGCCCGTCAACAAGTACCTGCCGCCGCGGCGCAATGCTTGCAGCGCCCCGCCCCTCCCCGACGCTCCGGCCGCCACCGGCACCGTGACCGAGCGCCTGCTGGGCTGGCTCGATCGCGCGTTGTCCCTCTGAGCAGCGCCGATGACCCCGGCCATTTCGGTCATCTTATTCACCACCGCCTCCGGTGCCGGCTATGGCCTCTTGGTGCTGACCGGCGTGCTTGGCGCCTTCGGCCTCACCACGGCGAGCCCCTGGTTTGCACTCGTTGCGGTCGTGCTCGCGCTGGCATTTGCCTCGGTCGGCCTCGTTGCCTCAACTCTCCATCTCGGTCATCCCGAACGTGCCTGGCGGGCGGTCTCGCAATGGCGCTCCTCCTGGCTTTCGCGCGAGGGCCTCGCCGCACTCCTCACCTATCCGCCGGCGTGCGGGTTTCTTGCCGCCTGGTTCCTGGCGCGTGGTCCGTCCGCGCCGATGGCCGCCTGCGGCATCCTCGCCGCCACACTCGCCATTGTCACGCTCTGCTGCACGGCGATGATTTATGTGAGTCTTCGCCCAGTGCGCCAATGGCGGAACGCATTGGTCGCCCCGAACTTTTTTCTCATGGCCGGCTTCAGCGGCGCGCTCTGGCTCGCGTTCCTCGCCCGTCTCTTCCACAGCTCCTGGGTCGTTCCCTCGGCGCTCGCACTCGCCTTCGGCCTCGCGACGATCGCGGGCAAGCTCGCCTACTGGCGGTCGATCGGCCGGGGCCCGGGCGAGAGTACCATCGAGACCGCAACCGGCCTCGGCCGCGTCGGCCGTGTACGTGCGCTCGAGCCGCCGCACACCGAGGAAAATTATCTGTTGCGCGAGATGGGCTTTCGCATCGCCCGCAAGCATGCCAGGCGACTCAGGAGCATCGCCCTCCTGATCGGCTTCATTCTGCCGATCATCCTGACCGCAGCTTCGCTCGCACTCGCCCCGCTTCCGGCGCTCGTGCTCGCGATCATCGCCGCACTGCTCGCCCTGACCGGCATCTTCCTCGAGCGCTGGCTGTTCTTCGCCGAGGCAACCCACACGGTCGTGCTCTATTACGGTCGCGCGGCCTGATCGCCTTTCTGAGCTTCCACGCTCTGCGACGTCGAGCCGCCCGGATGCTGCACCAACTCGCATAAACCCACCCCGCCTGCACGCGGGCAGACCGGAACGCCGAGTTTCCGGGCGGAAGCCGCCAGGATTCACTCGAACACGGCCGCGTGCCCGCCTGGCCGCTCTCTCACCGCACCCTGCCGGCGCATCATCAGCACTACGGGGATGATCGGCAAGGTCGCAATCATCATCAGCTTGAAGTCCGCGAGATAGGCGATCGCCTGTGCCTGCTGGTCGATGAGTTGGTTGAGATGCGCCGCCCCGGCGGCAGTGCTTGGCGCGAGGATTTGATGGATCGCCTGGCTGTTCTCGAAGAGTCTCCGGAAAGGCGTGATCATGCCGGCCAGCACCGAGTGTTCGATCTGCCCGACGCGGTCCAGCATGGCCGAAGTGATGGAAACCCCGATGGCGCTGCCGAAATTACGGAACAGGCTGAGCAGGCTCGTGGCGTCGGTGCGCATCGCCGCCGGCAGCGTGGCGAAAGCCAGCACCTGGAGTGGCGTGAACACGAGCCCAAGCCCCACTCCCTGCACGATGATGACGTAGGCCACCGCGCGCGGCGCGATATCAGGGCTCCAGCCGAGCATCAGCCAGATCGAGTATTCCAGAAGAACGACGCCGATCACCATCAGGACGCGCGGGTCGAAGCGGTCGGCGAGCCGGCCGGCGACCAGCATCGCCGCCATGGTACCGATGCCGCGCGGCGCCATCACCAGACCTGCGGTCTCGACCGGGTAGCCCGCCAGTACCTGGAGGTACGGCGCCAGCAGCGCCGAACTCGCAACCAGCACGAAACCGGCCGAAAACATCACCACGATCGAAGCCGAGAAGTTCAGGTCGCGGAAGATCGCCGGCGGAATGAACGGCTTTTCTGCGGTGAACAGGTGCACGATGAAGAGATAGAACCCGACTCCGGCCAGCACCCCCTCGGTGATAATCTCTTTCGAGCTGAACCAGTCCTTCAGCTCGCCGCGGTCGAGCATCATCTGGAAGGCACCGATGCCGAGTGCCAGCACCGCAAAACCGAGCCAGTCAAACCTGAGGCTGATATTGCCTCTGAGCCGGCGCATGAAGATCATCAGGCCAAGCATCGCCGCGATGCCGAACGGCACGTTCACATAGAAAACCCACCGCCAGCTATAGAATTCGGTGAGATAGCCGCCGAGCGTGGGCCCCATGATCGGCCCCACCATCACGCCCATGCCCCAGATCGCCATCGCCTCGCCGCGCCGCTCGAGCGGGTAGATGTCGAGCATGATCGACTGCGAGAGCGGCACCAGCGCGGCACCGAACATGCCCTGGAAAAGACGGAACAGCACGATCTGGCCGAGCGACTGCGCGGCGCCGCACATCATCGAGGTGATGGTGAAGCCGGCAAGCGAGACCACGAACAGATTGCGCCGGCCGAAGCGCGCCGCGAGCCAGCCGACCGGCGCCGTCATGATCGCGGCGGCGATAATGTAGGAAGTGAGGACCCAGGTGATCTGGTCGTACGTGGCCGAGAGGCTGCCCTGCATGTACGGCAGCGCGACGTTGGCGATGGTTGAATCCAGCGCCTGCATGAGCGTGCCGACCATGCAGCAGAGCGTGATGATGGCGCGATGAGGCACTACGCCGTCGGTGCTGGCGGACGGGCCGGGAACGGTCATCGGAAGAGCTACCAGAGATCGGCGAGGGTGCGCCGATGACCGGTATCGATCGAGACTTCGACGCTCATGCCGGCGCGGAGCGGTGGATCGCCGGGCGACAGCACGAGCCTGACGCGGAGCGGAATACGCTGCACGACCTTGACCCAGTTGCCCGAGGAATTCTGAGCCGGCAGCAGCGAGAACTCGGAACCAACCGCGGGGTCGATGCTCTCAACCACGCCATGCCAGACGCGCCCGGGATAGGTATCGATGCTGACACTCGCCGGATCGCCCGGCTTGACCCAGGTGAGCTCGGTTTCTTTCGGGTTTGCGGTCACCCAGAAATGTTGATCCGAGATCAGCCCGAAGGCCGCCGTGCCGGCCGGAAGATACATTCCCGGCTGCAGCTTGCTGACATCGGTCACGATGCCGGAGAAGGGCGCGTGCATGATGCTGTGGTCGAGCTCGCGCTCGGCCTCGGCAACTGTCGCCGCCGCCGCCTGATATTGCGGCAGCTCGGTGATCGGGAGATCGAGGCTGCCGCCAAGCTTGGCAAGCTCGACGCCTGCCTGCTCCGCGAGCGATTGCACCTTCGCCTGATCCGCCGCCAGCCGGAAACGCGCATCGTCATATTTCGCTTCCGGAATGCCACCACGCGCCCGGAGCCAGCTATCGCGCACCACCGTCTGCCGGTCGGCGGCCATGATTGCCTTGGTACTGGCGACATCGCTCAAGAGGCGTTGGTAATCCTGCTTCATCGACGCGATCGTGAGCTCGCTATTGCGAAGCCCGGCCTTGGCCGCATCGAGCGCGATGTTGAACCGCCTGGAATCGAGGCGAAACAGCACCTGGCCTGTCGCCACGTGCTCGCCTTCCTTCACCGCAACCTCGGAGACAATGCCGGCGACGTCGGTCGAAATCGCGAGCTTGTCGGCCTCGACATAAGCATCATCGCTGGACACGGTGCCTCCCGCGGCCAGCCAGAACACCAGCGCGGCAACGGCAACCACCGCCACGCCGCCCACCATCAGGATGGGCCGAAGCAGAGAGAGCCTCGGCCGGCGCGCGATTGCGGAACCGGCGTCGCCGGCGACCCGGGAGCTCGCCGCGGGTCCAGAGCCGGCGATCGTCGCATCGGACATCACGCGACCTCCTGCACTTCCCGGGCCCGCGCGCGCAGCTCGGCGCACAGCGTCTGCTTCATCCGGGCCAGCCCCTCGGTCATGCCGGCGATCGCATCGGGGGCAAGGCCAGCCGAAACCAGCGCCACCATCTCGTCCCGGTGCTGTTCGATCTCGGCCAGAACCGGCAACGCGGCAGGGCGTAGATGCAGCCGCCAGATGCGCCGGTCATCGGGATCCGCCCGCCGCTCCACCATGCCACGGGCCTCCAGCCGATCGACCAGGCGCGCAACCGTGATCGGCTCGACCTCCAGCAATTCGGAAAGCTCCTTCTGAGAGAGCCCGGGCCGGCGCTCGAGCCAGATCAGCATCACCCACTGCGCTCGCGTCATGCCATTGCGCCGCGCACGCTTGTCCGCCTCGACCCGTAACAGCCGTGCCACATCGTGCAGCAGGAACATCAAGTCGCCGGTTGGTATTGCCATCGGATCAATCGCCATTGAACACAGCCGAAATAATAAGCTCGCTTATGATATCTGACCATATCTTAAGCTATGCATAGCACGCCACGCCGCCCTGCGCCTCACTGCGTCGGCCTCAATCGGCGAGTTACAATTCGAGCGAAACGCTCCCGTTGCGTTTCTATAATTTCCGTATAAACCTGCCATGGCGCCTCCGGACCGGCGCCACAAAGGGACAGGAGACCCACCGATGCCGAGGACAACGCCCGACGAACGCTGCCGCCACAACGCTGCCCGGAAACCCACCCGGTACCGGCCTATCGTCACCGCACTCGCCGCCATCGCTGCTGCCGCGACGCTCGCCGGCTGCGTGGTCGTCCCGGCGCGCCCGGTGTACTATCACCCTGTGCGCGTCCACCCGTACGCCTATGTGGTCTTCTAGCGCCACGCCAGCGGACCTTCGCGGCCGCGGCCGTGGCTGAGATGGCCGCTCTCCTGCCGCGCCACGGCGGCCGGCCGACGCGAGAAGAATCCGAACGTACCGAAGGGCGGATCCTCGAAGTCGCGACCGGCCTTTTCTTCCGCCAGGGATTTGCCGCCACCAGCATGGAGCAGGTGGCAGGGGTCGCGCGCATCGCCAAACGCACGCTCTACATGCGGTTTCGCGATAAGGCGGCGCTGTTCCGGGGCGTCGTTGACCGGCAGGTCAACGGGTGGCGCGGCTCCTTCGAAGTCTCGGCGGGGGCGCCGGAAACGCTGCCGGCCGCGCTCGAAGAAGCCGCCCAGGGCATTCTTCAGGTCGCTCTCGAGCCGGCCGCGCTCGCCTTGCATCGGATGGTAGTCGCCGAGGCAGAACGATTCCCCGAGCTTGCCACAACCCTGGCCGGAACCAGCACGGCCGGGGTCGAGTGGGTGGCGGCGCTGCTCGCGCGCTTTCCCGAGGGTGCACGGCTGTCGCCCGAGGGCCGGATGTTCGCGGCCGAACAGTTCCTGCTCATGGTGGTCAGCGGACCACGCCGGCGTGCGCTCGGCCTCGGCCAGCCTCTCAGCCAGGCCGGGCTGACGCGCTGGGCCGAGCGCTCGGTCGACCTGTTCCTGAACGGGCTCGAAGGCTGGGGAGGTCGGGCTACGAAATGAAGTGTGCGGTCGTCCTCCGGCATACCGACCACGACCACCCCGGCGGCTTCGTCGCAACGTGCGGCGGCAGGAAATAGCCCGCGCAGGCCGTATGCAATTCCCGGATGCTATTCCGGACCGTTGAAGAATCCCCGGTCGAACCAGACGCGGAATCTCATGCGCCGGCCGAACTTGCCGCGCTCGATCCGTTTCGTTTCCAAAAGCGCTGCCGGCGTCCTGATCCCGACACGTCTTGATCCCGACACTGGCGGACGATCTCTCGCCATGCGATCGTCGTTGCGGGGCAAGCGCCGTGCCCGAATTTTGGGAGGGGGACTTTGTATGCCCGACCCGTCACGCCTGACCGCGACTGTGGCCACCCGGCTGATCCGGGAGGGCAAGCTCCGACCCGAGGCGCTGACCGAGGCGTGCCTCGACCGGATCGCCGGGCGCGAAGAGAAGGTGCGGGCATTTGCCTGGTTCGATGCCGCCGCGGCGCGCCGCAACGCGGCTGCCGCACATCCCGGGCCGCTCTCCGGGCTGCCGCTCGGGGTGAAGGACGTATTGGATACGGCCGACATGCCGAGCGAATATGGCTCGCCGATCTGGTGCGGCTGGCGGCCGCGCGCGGACGCGGCGTCGGTTGCATGGGCGCGCGCCGCGGGGGCGGTGGTCATCGGCAAGACCGTCACCACCGAATTCGCCACCCGCAAACCTGGACCGACCGCCAATCCCCACCGCCTCACCCACACTCCGGGCGGTTCTTCCAGCGGTTCGGCTGCAGGCGTTGCCGACTTTTTCTTCCCCCTGGCATTCGCCACCCAGACGGGAGGCAGCGTCATCCGCCCGGCCGCGTTTTGCGGCACGGTCGGCTACAAGCCGAGCTTCGGGACGATCCATCGGGCCGGGATGAAGATCATGTCCGAGAGCCTTGATACGATCGGGGTCATCGCGCGCAGCGTCGCGGACTGCGCGCTGCTGGTCGCCGCCGTTTCCGCAACCGAACTCGGCGATCCCGAGAAACGCATCGATCGGCCGCCGAAAATCGGAATTTGCCGCTCACCTTCCTGGAAGAGCGCCGCACCGGAGACTGGCTCGCTGTTCGAGCGTGTCGCCGAAGCACTCCGCCGCGCCGGCGCCTCCCTCGTGGAGCGCGAACTGCCTGCGGCGTGCGAGCAACTCACCCTCGCGCATCCGGTCATCATGAACGCGGAAAGCGCCCGCGCCATGGGCTGGGAACTCGCGCATGCGCGGAGCGAGATCAGCGATCTCTTGCTCGAGCGCCTGGAGTCCGGCCTGGCGCAAGATGCGGCGAGCATCGCAGCAGCAGCCGCGACCTTCGTCGAGGCGCAGCGCGCATTTCCCCAGGTACTGGCAGGGCTCGATGTGCTGCTTACTCCCTCTGCGCCGGGCGAGGCCCCCGAAGGTCTCGGGGCAACCGGCGATCCGGCATTCAATTTCATTTGGACCAGCCTGCATGTTCCCTGCGTCACGGTGCCGGCAGGAGTTGGGCCGACGGGATTGCCGCTCGGCATCCAGCTCGTCGGCCGGGAGGGCGATGACCGTGCGATGCTGGCCTGCGCGGCGTGGGTGGCCGCTGCGGTCGAAGGAGTGGGCAGCGGCGCCGTCACCCGCGAGATGGCCGCGGGGACAGAAGCGGCGGTTTGAGTTCCAGGAGTTTGCCGAAAGGCGCCGTCGAGGCTGCGGCCAGGACAGTATGCGGGGCTCTGCCCCGCGCGCGGCCATTGGCAAGCCTTTGGAATCCCTTCTCTTAAAGGTCGGGGGTCTGGGGCCTCGGGCCCCAGCGGGTCAAGGGCGGAGCCCCGTGCCTTGGTTTTTCATTTCACTCAGGCGGCGAGGGCTCCCTCGGGCAGGCCGGCCAGGCGAAGGCCGGCGGCGACGTGCTCGGTATCCGACCGCTGCTCGAAGGGACTGCCGGCACGAAAGCCCGCGACCGTCAGCCCCGGCGCAATCGCCATCAGCCGCCGGAGCACGGGTGCCGCCTCCTGGCGTCGGCCGAGATGGCCCAGCGCGGCGGCGGTGAATTTCAGCATCGGCCGGAAACCCGGAGTGAGTTCGCTTGCCTGCCGGCCGAGGATCGCGGCGCGCGCGTGGTCATGGCGCAACAGGGCCGCCGAGACCAGCCCGAGGTCGAGCAGCCCGGCATGCGGATCGAGGGGTGAGAGCGCCTTGTAGCGGTCGAGCTGGCGCTCGGCCTCGTTGAGCTCACCAAGCCAGGTCAGGGTGAGGCCCGAGAGCGCCCAGGCCATCGCCAGATTGGGATTCCGCTCGAGTGAGCGATCGAACAAGGCGAGAGCCTCGCGTGGCCGACGTCTGGCGCCGGCCTGGATCTGGCCCGCGATCGCCAGTACCCGCGCATCCGCCGGGTTGAGGCGCACCGCCCGCTCCGCCAGTGTTCCGGCGCGGGCGGCGGCCGCGACCGGGTCGGGCGCCCAGCCCTGGCCGACTTGGAACAGGTGCCAGAGCGCCGCCCAGGCATGCGCCTCGGCGTTGGCCGGCTCACGCGCCTGCGCCTGGGCCAGCCGCCTTCCCGCCTCGAGGAAGGAACTCCGCTCCAGGCGCAGCATCGCCGGCACGGCACCCAGCAGCAACTCCGCCACCGGCCGCTCCGAACCGTTTCCCGCCGCCGTCCGCCGTGCCTCGATCAGCCAGACGAGGCTGTCGAGCTCGGCGGCAGTGCCGGCGGCGATCTCGTCCTGCACGGCCAGAGGATCATCCGCTTCGTCGTCGAAGCGGCGCGTCCAGACCACATGGCCGCCGGCGCGGAGATCGACCAGGCGCAGCAGAACCCTGAGTTGCCGACCACGCCGCTGCAACGTGCCCTCAATCAGAAGATCGATCGCCGGCCGCTGACGGCTGGCACGCTCGTCGCGTGGATGCGCGGCATCACGGAGGCGCGACGGTGGCGCCAGCACGGAAAGCCCACCCAGGCGCGCCAGTGCGTTGGTGATCTCCTCGGCAATCGCGATCCCGAACTCGCCATCGGCGCCGCCGATCGGCTGCAGCGGCAAGACCGCGATGCGCGGGCGGCCGTCACCCGCGGCGAAGTGGCCTCTGCCAGCAGCGCCCGGCTCAGCACCGCTCCGACAGAGCTCAGCCAGCAGCGCATCGGTCTCGGCCGACGGCGTCGCGTCACGCGCCGAAGCGAGCGCACTCCGACACCGCTCATAGGCCTCGATCGCCATCCCACGCTCGCCGCGCGCTGTATAAGCCCGCATCAGCGCCCGCCAGGCCCCTTCGTGTGCGCGGTCGATGGCGAGCAACTGACGGGCCGCCGCGATCGTCGCATCGGGCTCGACCTGCGCGCCGAGCCTGAGCTCGGCAAGTCCGCGCACGTGATCGCCAAGCCGCTCCCGCTCTGCCCTGAGCCAGGAATCGAAGACCGAGTCGACTCCGTCGAGACCCTCGAGCAGCACCCCGTTCATCAGGGCGAGCGCTACACCGTCGGTGGCGTTCGCCTCGCGTAGCTCGCCCACATCGGTCCAGACGAGTCCCGACCACAGGGCGAGATGGTCGCGTGTGATATGCAGGACGCTGGCCTCAAGCGGTTCCAGGGCCTCGCTCAGCCGATGGATTTCCTGGCGGAGAGAGGCTCTGGCCTGCAATTCCGGCCGGCGGCCCCAGAGAAGATCGGCGAGCCTTGCCCGCGAGACCGGGCGTGGCGCGGCCAGCGCCACCAGGGCGAGGAGCGCCCGCGTCTTGCGGCCGGGCGGCAGAACCGAGGCGCCCGCCGCATTGGTTGCCTCCATGGTGCCGATCAGGCGAAGCCTGAGCTCCGGGGTGCGCGTTCCCGTTCCCGTTCTATCCGGTGGTTTAATTTAAGTTTGGCTCGCCACATG
>JBOHMK010000126.1:0-11701 GCA_050730115.1 Acetobacteraceae bacterium | reverse complement strand
GATCCCAGCGGAGCGGATCGTCTTTTCCGGAGTCGGCAAGTCGCAACATGAACTCGCGCGCTCGCTCGCCGCCGGGATCGGCCAGATCAATGTCGAAAGCGCCGAGGAGCTTCTGGAGCTGTCAGCGCTCGCCGCCGGACTGGGTCAGACGGCAGCGGTGGCGCTCAGGGTCAACCCCGATGTCGATGCCGGTACGCACGCCAAGATCAGCACCGGCCGGGCGCAGGATAAATTCGGCATTCCGACAAATGACATCCTCTCTCTCTACGCCCACGCGACAACTCTTCCCGGCATCCGACCGGTCGGGCTCGCGGTGCATATCGGGAGTCAGATCATGACCTTGGCGCCCTTTCGCCGGAGCTTCGAGGTCCTGGCGGACCTCGCCAGGCACCTCAAGGCCGCCAATCTCCCGTTGCGGCGGCTCGATTGCGGGGGTGGTCTCGGAATCGGCTACGCCAACGAGCCGGCGCCCCTGGTGGAGGGGTTGGCAGGCGCGCTTGGCCTCTGCTGTCGCGATCTCGGCCTCGAGCTCATGGTCGAGCCCGGACGCTGGCTGGTGGCGCATGCCGGATTGCTGCTGGCGACGGTGCTGAGGGTGAAGCCGGGACCGGAACGACCTTTCATCATTCTCGACGCCGGCATGAACGACCTGCTGCGCCCGGCCCTGTACGAGTCCTGGCACGGCATCGTGCCCATTCTTCCCAAAGATGGCGGTTCCGAAGCCGGCGCGGCAGACGGCATGGCCGATGTCGTAGGGCCGATTTGTGAGAGCGCGGATCTGTTCGCGCGTGCTCGTGCACTGGCGGCGCTTTCGGCCGGGGACCGCGTTGCGATCCTGGATGCCGGCGCCTACGGCCGGGTGATGGCGTCCACCTATAACGGGCGGCCGCTCGCCGCTGAAGCGATGGTCTCGGGAGAACGGTGGGCGACGATCCGCCCGCGCCAGCCAGTTGCGACGCTCTGGGCCGAGGAGCGCCTGCCCGAGTGGCTGTGATCATGGCGCGCAGATCGTTACAGTTTTGCCGCGCGCCCCGTGACGAATCTGGAGTATCGTGGGGCCGGCTGGCGGTCGCGCTCCCGGCGAGCTTGCTGGCGCCAGGATGAGGGGTGCCGGAATGAAAACGGCCACGCGAGCGTCGCCGACCATGAATGGCATGTCGAAGGTGGGCGCTCAGCTTGAAAGGCGTCGGCTTTTGACGCGCTGGGTCCTTGCCTTCGAGCAGCTCTGGCGCCTCGCCTGGCCGCCGCTCGGTCTGATAGGGCTGTTCGTTGCGGCGGCGCTGTTCGGCCTGGTCGCACTGTTGCCGCCGGCGCTGCATCTGGCGGTGCTGGCGATTCTAATACTGGTCGTCGTGGTCGAAGTCACTCTCGCCGCGCGGCGATTTCGCCTGCCCTCGCGCCAAGCCGCAGAGCGCCGCCTGGAACAGGCACACGGCTTGGCCCACCGTCCGCTGGCTGCGCTCGCGGATCGTCCCGCGACCCAGAATCCGACGGCACTCGCCGTCTGGGAGGTGCATCGGGAACGGATGGCTGCCAAGGTTGCCAGTCTCCGGGTCGGCCTGCCGCATCCCAACCTTGCTGCGGTCGATCACCAGGCGCTCCGCGTCGGGCTCGTGGTCGCGATTATCGCCGGTTTAGGAGTTGCCGGCGCCGACACGCCCGGCAGGCTGGCCGCCGCATTCATGCCACACCTTCCGGCCGGCACGGCGCCGCCGGCGCTGCAGCTCGACGCCTGGATCACACCGCCGGCCTATACGCACCTGCCGCCGATCTTCCTCAAGGAGCCTGGAGGCAGCATCACCGTTCCCCAAGGCTCGGGGCTCGCGGTCAGCGTGACCGGCGGTCGTGGGATGCCGCGACTCCTGCTGGCCGGCAAGGGACTGCACTTCGATACCCTCGGCCCATCGAGCTTCCGCGCCGAAGCAGTTCTCTCCCAAGGCGGTCGCCTCAGGCTCCTGCACGGTCTGCGAGAAGTGGCCGCCTGGGATCTCGCGGTGATCGCACCGATGCCACCAGAGGTGCAATTCGCGGCCCCGCCCGGAGCGGATCCAAACAGCAGCGCGACACGGTTTCCCTGGCATGTGCACGACATGTATGGGGTGACCGGACTCGCCGCCGAGCTTCACCTTGCGGCACGGCCCGACGCTCACGCGGTCCGCGTTCCGCTGCCACTCGCCGGTGCCGACCCGAAAGACGGAAGCGCAACGGCGCTCATCGATTTGACGGCGAGCCCATGGGCCGGGCTCGAGGTTACTGCGCGTCTGCTCGCGGAGAATGGCGCGGGCCTCACCGGGAAGAGCGCGATCGCGCGCTTCAAGCTGCCGGAAATCCAGTTCCGAAACCCGTTGGCGCGCGCGCTGATCACCATCCGCAAGCATCTCGCTCTGGCGCCGGAGGATCGGCGCTCGGCGATTACCGGCCTTCAGCGCCTGTCCGAGACGCCGGCGGCCGAAACCGGCGATTACCGCGGGTTCCTCAATATGCGCGCAATCGCCGCCTTGCTGCGTGATGACCACGAAGCATCGGCGATCGGGCGTGCCGAGCAGCGGCTCTGGCAACTCGCCTGGCATTATGAAGCCGGGCCGGCTGCGCGAACGTCCCGCGAACTTGCCGCTGCTACGCGAGCGCTCGAGCAGGCGCTGGCCGAAGCTGGACAGCCGAACGGACCGAAGCAAACCGAGATCGACCGGCGGATCACCGCGCTCGAGGAGGCAATCCAGCGCCAGATGGAAGCCTTGGCCAAGACGCTGCCGCACAACGCCGCCACGCTTCCGGATACCTCGGCGGCCCAGCGATACGACCAGCAGGCGTTCGAACGGATGGCTGAGGCGATGCGCCAAGCCATTGCTGCCGGCGACATGGCCACGGCACGGGCCGAAATGGCGCAATTGCAACAGCTGTTGCAGGCATTGCAGAACGCCCATCCGCTGAGCGCCGAGGATCTCGCGCGCGCCCGGCAGTTGCAGAAGGGCGCGCAGGCAATGGGAGCGCTCGGGGATGTCGTGCGCCGCGAGAGCGAGCTCTTCAATCGCGCCGAAGGCCGGCTCGAGCACCAGGGAGCGCCTCATCAAACCGAGGCTCGAACGAAAGACCGCGCGACTCAGGAGGCGCTCCGTCAGGCGCTTGGCCTCCTGATGAGCGACCTTGCCGATGCCACCGGCAAAGTGCCGTCGGCACTCGGGAAGGCGGATCTTGCAATGCGGAGCGCGGGCCAGGCACTCGGGTCCGGCGCCGACGCCCAGGCGGCGCTGGCGGAACAGCAGGCGATCGACGCTCTGCAGCAGGGCGGACGCCAGGCGATGGCGGCGATGGCGGCGGCCGCAGGCCAGGGTGGTCAGCGCGGCATGGGCGCCGCCGGGTTCCTGATGCCGGGCGGAGCGTCGGGCAGCCCGCTTCCCGGACAGTTCGGCAAGGTGCCCGGTATCGGACTCGATCCGTTCGGCAGGCCGACCGGCGATCAGACCGATGGCGGGCTGGCCAACGGATTCGTCAAGCTCCCGGATCGTGACGTCGATGCCGAGGCGCGTACCATCCAGCAGGAATTGCGCCGCCGCGATGCCAATCCTCGCCTGCCGGCGCCGGATCGCAGTTACCTCGAGCGCCTGCTGAAAGTATTCTGACGGCTCCGGCAGCGCGATGCCGCCCGATCAGCACGCTCACTCTTTGTTTTCTCGATCAATTTCATAGCTTTGGTGGTTCGCTCGGCGATTCCACCAAATGCCATATCGATCTACCGCGGTGCGGGCCCCGAGGCTTGGCCGATACCCATGAGAGCGTAAAGACGCTGACTGGCCGGCCAAAGGTGCATCACTTCGGTGCGGAAGGTGTAACCACCCCACACCAGAAGGACAATGACGACAATGGTTCCCGCCCAGGACAGCCAGATCGAAGCCGGAGCAGCCGGGCGCGGCTCGGACGCCGAATCCTGAGCCCGCGGGGCCTCCGGCGGCCAGCGGCGCCGCGGGGCCTCGCCGGCAATCGAGGGTCCGGAGATCGCGAGTGCGGGCGCGACTTCAGCCAACGCGGATGACGGGGCCCGGGGCGTATCCGGTTCGCACGGTTCGGGGAAGCGCGGCAGCGGCGGCGCGGCTTCTGCCTTGGTCGGGTTCGATGCCGGCGCGGCCGGCAGCGCCGGGAATGTCCACTCGGTCCCGCAACGGGCGCATCTCAGCGTACGTCTGCCGGTCCCGAGCACGTGATCGGGAATCTCATAAGCCGTTGCACAGGTGGGACAGGCGAGCCGCATCAGTGCAAGAATCGACTGCCACCGAGGCCGAAGCAAGTCCCGCGGACGCGGCGAAGGCGAGATCCCTCCGCTGTGACCTTGCGGCCACGCGGCGCAAGCAGGATGATCTCCGCCACTCCCGATCTGGCGTTATTTTCCCGCTCAATCCCACCGCCTTGGCGGCGCGCCGAGCGAGGCCGCAAAACGCCGCGTGGATCTCGGGCGAACCGGGGGCTGCCGGGCGTGCCGTCCGGCCTTGAGACATGGCCCCGAAGTCATGGCATGGTGAGGCCGTTATGTTGGCGGCGAGAACGCGCAATGCTCCGCCTTGACCATGTCGGCCTGAGTTACCCGGCACCCGGCCGCAGGCCGGCAGACCCGGTGTTGCACGATCTTTCGTTCGGTGTTCCCGAAGGTGGATTTCGCTGGCTCGTCGGTGCGTCCGGCGCCGGGAAAACGAGCCTGCTTCGCCTGATGTATCTGGCCGCTCGCCCGACGGCCGGGCGTCTGCACCTGCTCGAAGTCGACATCGGTTCCGCCCGCAGGGGCCAACTGGCCGGCCTGCGCCGCAGAATCGGTGTGGTGTTTCAGGATTTCCGGCTGCTGCCGCACCTCACCGCATACGAGAACGTGGCGTTACCGCTCCGGATCGCCGGTCGCCCAGAAGGCCAGATCCGGGCGGACGTGGTCGAGATGCTTCGCTGGGTAGGCCTTGCCGGAAAGCTTGAATCGCCGCCCGAGACCCTCTCCGGGGGAGAACAGCAACGGGTCGCGATCGCCCGCGCAGTGATTACCCGCCCGCGGTTGCTGTTGGCCGACGAGCCGACCGGCAATCTCGACTCGGTGCAGGCGGAACGGTCGCTTCGCCTCTTGGAGGAACTCAGCCGCCTCGGCACTACGGTCGTCGTCGCTACGCACAATGAGGGGCTGGTATCCCGCCATGACGCACCGGCGCTCAGGCTCGAACATGGCCGGCTGGTGCCGTGATGGGGGGACGGACGCAGGTTTGCATGCCGCTGTCCCGACGCCGGAGTCTCCGGTCATCGGCTGACGCCCGGATCGGGACACCGGCCTTTTATTTCCGGTGGCCTGATGATCCCCTCCGTCTGCTGCAAATGGCAGCAGACTTCGGGGGCAAGATACTCGCTGCGCCTGGTACTCTGCCGGTCTAGCCTCGATGGCTCGCCCCCCGCTTCGGCCCCGTGGCTTCGACGACCTTGGCCTGAGGCGTGCTCTGTCCAACCGGCTGCTGCCATTCCTGGTTGCCGCGATGGCGTTCCTCGCCGCACTCGCGCTGGCCGGTTTTCTGGCTGCGGCCGGGCTGGCGCAGCACTGGCAGGAGGGCGCCCGGGCTGCAGTGACGGTGCAGGTGCCCGACCCGACCGGCGCGGCCAGTGGCAGCGCCGGCGTGCACGGCACCCGCCTCGAGCGTGTGCTGGCTCTGCTGGACGAAAGCCCGATGATTGCCTCCGCCCGCGCGCTCTCACCGGCGGAACTCGATTCGCTGCTCCGGCCGTGGCTCGGCGCGGCGAGTGCCAGGATCGCGCTGCCACTGCCTGCCGTGATCGCAGTCAGCCTGGCAGGGCCGGGAACATCTCTCGATCGCCTCACCCGGGCACTCGAGGCCGCCGCACCGGGGACCCTGGTCGAAAGTCACGGCGTCTGGGTGCAACGGCTTGAAGCCCTGGCGCAGAGCCTGCAGGCATCGGCCGGCATTGCTCTCTTCGTCGTCACCGCGGTCGCGATTGCGGTCGTCGGCGTAGCGACCCACGCCGGACTCGCGGCCCGGCGCGAGGCGATCGAGATCGTGCATGGCCTTGGCGCGACCGACCTTTATATCGCGGCGCGTTTCGCGGCGCGCGCCACCCGCCTCGCATTCCTGGGTGGTATCGCGGGCACGCTGGCAGCGCTGCCGGTATTGTTAACGCTGGCGAGCCTCGCCGCTCCGTTCGACCTGCCAGACGCCCCGGGCGACGGGGTCATGCCAAATATCAGCGGGCTTCCGGCTCTGCTCTGGCTGGTCCTGCCGCTGCTGCCGCTCGGCGCGGCGGTGATCGGTTATCTCACGGCACAGATCACCGTCCGAAGCTGGCTCATGAGGCTGCCGTGAGAAAATCGCGAAGCAGGCGGCGCGGGCACACGTTGCGGCGGTTGCTCGGTCGGACTGGGGTCGCCGTTGGCGTTGCCCTGTTCGCCGGTGGAGTCGGATTCGCCTGGTTCCTCGGGCGGATCCTGGTGCCGACGCCACCGCCTCAGCCGGCCGCCGGAATTGTCGTCCTGACCGGCGGCACGGGCCGCCTGAAGGAGGCATTCGGGCTGCTACTGGCCGGCGCGGCACCAAGGCTGCTGGTCTCGGGCGTTGGCCCCGAGACCGATCTTGCAGACCTCGCCCGCCTCTCGGACACTCCCGATGCGTCCCTGGTCGGGCGCGTCCGGCTCGGCCGCCACGCGGCCACGACCGAGGGCAATGCCAAGGAAGCCCGGCGGTGGGCCCGTGAGATGCATCTCAACAGCCTGATCCTCGTGACCTCGTTCTATCATATGCCGCGCGCGCTGGTAGACTTCCGGAAAGCTCTTCCAGACGTGCGCCTGGAGCCCGTGAGCGTACCGCCTGCCTCACCGCTTATAGGCTGGCCGCCGCATCTGTGGCGGGTCGTGGTCCACGAATATGCCAAATGGCTGCTCACCGAGATCATTGTCGCCCCGCTTGCCGACGCCGAACAGAGCAGGCTGAAGGTGTGACGCTCCTTCGCTCCTCCCTTTATCATCTCTATTTCTGGACGATCACCCTCGTAATGGCAGTCGGCTCGCTGCCGATTCGCTTTTTTGCCCCCCATCTGGCCCTCGGTTACGGCAAAATCTGGGCTCGGACCGTCTTCGCCGGACTGGCACCGCTGGCCGGGATCGGCATTGCCGTGAGCGGCGCGGAACACATCCCGGAAGAAGGTCCGGCACTCATCGCCTCGCAGCACCAATCGGCCTTCGACACGCTTGTCTGGCTACTCCTGGTGCCGCGCCCGGCGTACGTCGTGAAAAGCGAGCTTTGGCGCATACCCCTCTTCGGGCCGATGCTCGGTCCGTGTGGCCAGATCCCGATCAGGCGGCGGGGCGGAGCACAAGCGATCCGGGCCATGCTGCGCGACGCCGACCGCGCCGAGGCTGAGGGCCGCCAGATCATCATCTTCCCTGAAGGCACACGCTGCCCACCTGGAGAAGTCGGGCGTATGCAGCCGGGGGTGGCGGCGCTGGCCGCCCGTACCGGGCTCGCCGTGATCCCCGTGGTGACCAATTCCGGTCTGGCATGGCCTCGACGAAGCTTCCTCAGGCGGCCTGGGACGATCCGGATTGCCATTCTTCCGCCGCTCCCCCCCGGCCTCTCCCGCCACGACCTTCTGGCACGCCTGACGGAACTTTACACGGCCGGCGTCACCGCTGTGGGAAAGTCTGTGGGAAAACCCGGCGGCGCGCTGTGAAGCGCTGTCAGCAAGCAGCGATATTCCCATGATAAAGACTGGTTTTTCAGAAATCTCCAGGCCGCGCTGCCCGGCCTTTCAGGGCTGTGGATGATCGCCTTCGGTGGCGGCTCCCCGAAACCCGCTCCTCAGACTGAGGCCCGTGGGGTCAAGACGGCCCTTGCCGAGGGTTGTATTCTGCCCGGATGCGCCGCCACCGGCTCGTTCTTACGTTGATCCTCGTCCCGTTGGTGGCGATCGGAGGCTGGAGCCTGATCTGGCTTCTGACCGCCCGCCAGGTGCAGGCAATGTTTCAGGGCTGGGTCTCTGCACGCCGGGCTGATGGCTGGCAAATCAGCGAGGGGCGAGAACAGCTGAGCGGATGGCCGTTCAGCGCGACAGTCGGCATCGACCGATTTGCGATCTCGGGTGGTGGTGATTTGCTTCCGGGCGGCCTTTCGTGGCGCAGCCGGCGCCTGGTGCTGAGGCTGCCGCTTGGTTCTCCGCAGCACCTGCTGGTGCTCCCTGTCGGCACGCAGCACGTCGGCCTCTTCGGCGGTCCCGAATTCGTGCTTACGGCGAGGCATCTCGTTGCCAGCGTGCCAATCAAACTGCTGCCTTTCACGACCGGGCCTGCCGCCCCCCACCCCTTGGTCGCAAACGCCGAGGGAGTCGAGCTTGGGCGCGGCGAACGCGACCGGGCCCTGGTGACAGTGAAACGCCTCAGCATTGAAGCTGCTCCCGGAGCATCATCGGGGAGCAGTGTCCGACCGGCGGCATCGCTCACGATGCAGGCGGACGGCATCACCATCCCGCACCGCAAGGTGACGGCACTTGGCCCCGAGATCGGCGTTTTGACTTTTTCGGGGGTGCTGATCGGCCGTGTACCCGCCGGCACCAACTGGGCCTTGCGCCTTGGTGCATGGCGCGATCATGGAGGAATGGTGGCGGTGAGGAGCCTCTCGCTGGTCTGGGGGCCACTTGCGGTCGGCGCGACGGGGCGGCTCATGCTCGACCAAAAACTACAACCTGCGGGTGAGGGTACCGCGCGCGTCGTCGGCTATGCCGCAACCCTCGACGCACTGGCTGGTGCCGGCCGAATTGGCAGCGGGGTCGCCACCGCCGCGAAGGCTCTGCTGACCCTTCTCGCCCGGCCCTCTTCGACCGGCGGCCCACCGGAGGTGGATGTACCGCTCAGCCTTGAAAATCGCATCCTCGGGATCGGGCGCATCCCGCTGCTCAAGCTGCCGCCGTTGACCTGGCCGACCGGACCATAGGCAGCCGGCATGCTTTGTTCGTCAGCGGCTGGCGACCTGGCCGCCGGGGTGCGGCGGCAGACGCCAGCACGGCAGCTTGTGGTGGGCCAGGGTCACACAGGCCGAGCGCGACTCGGCGGCGGAAAGGTCGGTGATGCGTGCCCGCCACAAGATGCGGCCGTTGCTCACCGCGCGTTGCACCTCGGGGTGACCGATGCCAAGGATGCGCCCGCTCAACCCGGCCACATAAGACGCCATTTTCTCGCTCGTGTAGGCAGCCACCTGGATAGTCCAGTCCTCGGCCACATCCGGCGGCGGATCAGCAAGCGGCGTGGCCGCCGCCTGCGCAGCAGGGATCAACGCAATGGCGAATCGCTGCCGTGACGGGCCCGCTTTGGCCACCGTGGTGGCAGCGGCTGTGGGCGCGTTCTCGTCGGCGAAGCCCTGGTTCAAGAGGGCCATCATCTCGCCGTCGATTTCCGCAACCGTCTGCGTCCCCATCACGACACCGATCAGGCGCACATTGCCGCGCTCAGCGCTGCTGATCAGAGTATGGCCAGCCGCGTTGGTGTAACCGGTCTTGATGCCGTCGGCTCCGGGATAGACCTTGAGCACGCTGTCGTCGCTCCGGATCCATCGGCCGCGAAACAGGAAGCGGCGCGTGCTGAACCAATGGTATTGGTCCGGGAAATCGAGAATCAGCCGGCGCGCGAGTACGGCGAGGTCGCGCGCCGTCGTGACTTGGCGCGGGTCCGGCAGGCCGGAGGGGTTCATGAACACGGTGCGCGACATGCCGAGCGCATGCGCGCGGAGAGTCATCATCTCCGCAAAGCGCGCAATGCTGCCGCCGCCGAGATACTGGCCGAGCGCCGTCGCCGCGTCATTGGCGGACATCGTCACCATGCTCAGGATCGCCTGCTGTACCGTAATGGTTGAGCCAGGGGGGAGGCCAAGTTTGACCGGCTCGACAGCGGCGGCCTGGCTGGAAAATGGGATCAGGGTCGAAAGCGTGATCCGGCGGTCTCGCAGCGCCTCGAACGTAAGGTAAAGCGTCATCAGCTTGGTAAGGCTGGCCGGATAGCGGATCGCATCCGGCTTGAACTCGGTAAGAACGCGCCCGCTCGCGGCATCGATGACAATGTAGCTGGGATCGCCGAACCCGATCCCTGCACGGGCAGGGGGCATCCCCGAGAACAGCAGGAGAGCCGCGAGCAAGGCAGCCAGAATCTGCGCCCCATGCGGGCGCGGCGCGCCCCCTTCGCTCTGCATCCCGCATCTCTCCTCGCCGGCCCCGCGTTCGCGAACCCTACAGCACGGGAGTTCGCCTGTCCAGCGCCTGTCGTCATAAAAGCGAATTTATGCAGAGGGTTAACAGGCAGACTTCCGTCATGCCTCAGAGCTCGGCCAAAGCGACGGTCAGATTTCTTTGTGCACTGCACAAATTATCCCTTGCGAAGTTCCAGACACTGCTCTATCTCCATCTTCGTGCTGCGATGCAGCAAGACGATCGGACGGTGGGACGGCCTTCGGGGCATTGGGCCTCGCAGCGTTCACGCCGGGCAGGATAGCGAACAGCAAGGAGTAATGACGATGGCGGTCAAGGCAAGACCGGGCGACCTGATGGCCGAGGCGGCAGCAGCCTCGCAGAGCGGGTTCGAGCAGACGGTGAGCGCGATGAAGGATGGAATCAGCAAGGCGAATGAGGGTTTCGAGAAGACGCAGGAGCACGTCAAAGATGGGATGGAAAAGGCTATGAAGACCGCTGAAGAGCTGATGGCCTTCAACCAGGGCAACTTCGAGGCGGTGGTCGCGTCGGGCAAGATCTGGTCGGCTGGTATGCAGGATCTGACGCAGCAGGCGGTGGCCTCGGCACAGGCGTCCTTCGAGGAGACGTTGGCGACCTATCGTGCCCTGGCGGCGGTGAAGTCGGTCCGTGAGGCAGTCGATCTGACCACCAACCTCGCCCGTTCGGCGGTCGAGAAGACACTGTCGGAGGCCGGTCGGATCAGTGACGCGTCGGTCAAGCTGACCGAGCAGGCGTTTGCGCCGATCACCCAGCGCGTTGCGCTGGCGATGGAGAAGTTCGCCAAGACGGCGTGACCTCGGGCGGGCTATAGCGCCGCCCCAAGCGGGCGGTGCGGTCGGGTGCGGAGGCCCGGGACAGAGAGTCCCGGGCCTTTTTTTCGTGTCGCCGCTGCGACACTGTAGCCGACAACGCCGCGCAAGTTGATGCAGAACTCTTTTCCCGGAGCCCCGCGTTCCGATATGGTTTTGCGATGGACCGTGCTGCAGTGAGGTCGCCCGCAGGAGTCGCTCCGCCATTCCGGTGCGGCCGGAGGCGGTGCGACGACGGTCTGAATGACCGGCCGTGCCGGACGGCGGTGCGGCGGATGGGACGCGGATGAGCGACCACGACAGGCAAGGCGGCGGTAACGGCCCCTCGACCGGGGTAGTCGTCCGGCCGCGCCCGAAGACCCGCAAGCCCGCGATGTACAAGGTCCTGATGCTGAACGACGACTACACGCCGATGGAGTTCGTCGTGCATGTGCTCGAACGGTTCTTCCAGAAGAACCGTGAAGAGGCGACGCGGATCATGTTGCACGTGCACCGCCGCGGCGTCGGTGTCTGCGGCGTTTACACTTATGAGGTCGCCGAGACCAAGGTGACCCAGGTCATGGACCTGGCGCGCCAGAACCAGCACCCCCTGCAATGCACGATCGAGAAAGAATGAGTCCCTACACTTCCTGGTTGCCGCCGTGGCACGCCGG
>JBOHMK010000125.1:0-3825 GCA_050730115.1 Acetobacteraceae bacterium | reverse complement strand
GCGATACCCTGTTCGCCAACATGTATCTCGCGTACGAGACGCTCTCGTGCGGAATGCAGCGTCTGCTCCACGGCCTTATCGCCGTCAACAGCTCAGCCAAGGCCGATGTCAGCCGTACCCGCGAAGACCGGCTCGGGACCGACGCCCGTCCCGACGCCAGAGTGGAGTACACCGCCGAGCATCCGGTCGTGCGCACGCATCCTGAGACCGGGCGCAAATCACTCTACGTTAATCCCGGCCATACCGTACGCCTCCGCGGCATGACGGAACAGGAGAGCGCGCCGCTCCTCACCTATCTCTTCGCTCACCAGGTCCGGCCCGAGTTCACCTGCCGGTTCCGCTGGCAACCGGGCTCGATCGCGTTCTGGGACAACCGCTGCACGCAGCACAACCCGGTCAACGACTATCATGGTTATCGGCGAGTCATGCACCGGATCACGCTCGCCGGTGACCAACCGCGATGACACTGCGGCCGGGTCAGGGCGGTGCCGATGCTGCCCTGAGGTGCTGCTCCCAGCGGCGGATATTGCGGTCCTGGCCCGCGAGAGTGCGTGCGAATGCATGCCCGCCGCGCCCGTCGGCGACAAAATAAAGATCGGGGCTCGCCATCGGGTGTAGCACCGCCTCGATCGAGGCGACGCCGGGAGCGTCGATCGGCCCCGGCGGCAGTCCTGCAACCACGTATGTGTTGTAGGGACTCTTGATCGCGAGGTCCTTTACCGAGAGCGGCCGGGAGAGAACGCCCTCGCCGTCGCTGGCCGCGTAAATGACTGTCGGATCCGACTGCAGCTTCATGCCAAGCCGGAGCCGGTTGATGAAGACCGCAGCAATCCGCGGGCGTTCAGCAGGGATGGCGGTCTCGCGCTCGACGATGCTGGCCAACGTCAGCGCTTGCCGAGGGTCGGTGAATGGCAGGTCTGGTGCCCGCTTCGCCCAAAGCTTCGCGAGTGTCCGCTCCAGCGCACGATGTGCACGCCGGACAATCCGAGACCTCCGGGCCCCGTACAGGTAATCGTAAGTCGCAGGCAGCACGTAACCTTCGCCCGGAAGGTCGACCGGGCCGACCAGCCCGGGCGCCGCCAGCATCAGGGCCGTGATCTCTTTGGCGGTCAGGCCCTCCGGAATGACCAGCCGACGCTCGACCGGCGGTGCGGTTCTGAGCACCGTGAGCACTTCCGCAAAGCTCGCGTGGGCCGGGAACAGCAATTCTGCTGCGTGCAGCGGCCCGGCGAAGGACGTGGCAAGCGCGGCCATGGTGAACAGCCGCGGCTGGTCGATCACTCCGGCGCGGGACAGGTCCCGGGCCAGCATTGCCGTCGATCCGAGGGGGATGACCACCGCCTTCGCCTTGGGCAGCGGGCCAGGCGCCTGGTATCGCCAGATTGCCGCCCCGGACGCCGCCGCTAACAGGAGCGCCGTGCCGAGCGACGCCAGGAGCAACCTGAGCCATCGGCCAGTGGCTTCGGGCGGGCGGGCCTCACGGCTTCCCTCGTCTCCTTCAGGCGGCGGCGCCAACGATGATCGAGGCATTGGTGCCGCCGAACCCGAAGCTGTTCGAGAGCGCCATCCTGATCGGCCGCTCCTGAGCAACCAGCGGCACGCGGTCGATCACGCTCTCTCGGCTCGGCTGGTCAAGGTTGAGAGTGGGCGGGGCCACGCCGTCCCTGACGGCGAGGATCGAAAACATCGCTTCGACCGCACCCGCAGCCCCCAGAAGGTGCCCGATGGCGGACTTCGTCGAGGACATCGCGAGCCCCTTCGCGGCGGCGCCGAACAGCCGCTCCACCGCTTCCAGTTCGAGATCGTCGGCGAATGTCGAGGTGCCGTGCGCGTTGACGTACTGAATCTGCTCCGCCGAAATCCGCCCATTGCGAAGCGCCGCCTGCATGGCACGGAATGCTCCTTCGTGCCCCTCGGGCGGAGCGGTCACGTGGTGGGCATCGCCGGACATTCCGTAGCCCCTGATTTCGCCGTAAATTTTCGCATTGCGCCGGCGCGCGTGCTGCCATTCCTCGAGCACCACGATGCCGGCACCCTCACCCATCACGAAACCATCGCGGTCCTTGTCCCAAGGCCGCGATGCACGTTCCGGAGTTTCATTGAACCCGGTCGAGAGCGCGCGCGAGGCGCAGAATCCGGCAATACCAAGCGGGCAAACTCCTGCCTCGGCGCCACCGGCGATCATCACTTCGGCATCCCCGAAACCAATCAGGCGCGCGGCATCGCCGATCGCGTGCACGCCCGTCGCACAGGCGGTGACGACGGAATGGTTCGGGCCCTTGAAGCCATAGCGAATTGAAACATGCCCCGATGCGAGATTAATGAGCGCGGAGGGAATGAAGAACGGCGAGATCCGCCGTGCCTTACCCTCGTGCACCAGCACGGCGCTGTCGGCAATCGTCTGCAGCCCACCGATGCCGGAGCCGATCATCACCCCGGTCGCGCACTTGTCTTCCTCGTTCTCGGGCCGCCAGCCGGAATCCTCGATCGCTTCCGCCGCCGCCACCAGCGCGAGCTGGATGAAGCGGTCCATCTTCCGCTGGTCCTTCGGGGAAATCCATTCGCTGATGTCGAGTCCGCCCTCGGAGCGGGTCCCGGGCGGGACCTGGCCAGCAACCTTGGATAAGAGATCGGTGACGCTGAAGGACTGGATTGCCCGGATCCCGGATTCGGCGTTGATCAGACGCTGCCAGACTCGCTCAACCCCGAGTCCGAGAGGGCAGACAACGCCCATACCGGTGACCACGACCCGCCGCATCACGGTTGTGCTTCGCCCGCGCTTCGCGGTCAGGCGGCCTTTTGTTTCTCGATGTACTCGACCGCGTCCTTCACGGTGCTGATCTTCTCGGCAGCGTCTTCGGGAATCTCAACTCCGAAGGCCTCCTCGAAGGCCATCACCAGTTCCACCGTGTCCAGGCTGTCGGCGCCCAGATCGTCGATGAAGGAGGCCTCGGACGTCACCTTGGACTCCTCGACACCGAGATGCTCCACCACGATCTTCTTTACCTTGTCGGCGATCTCGCTCATTGGCTCTTCCGCTCCTTGACGCCGGCGTCGAACGGCCTGCTCTCTGGACCGGCCGACGGGACGAAACCCCGCAGGCTGGCAAATCCCCGCCCCGGACGACGCGCCGGGGGCGATTAGCATGGTTTCGTTGCAGCCGCCAACCTGAGCGGTGACGGGACGCCTCTCACCCGAGCGCCCATCGCGCCGGCCTCACAGCATCGCCATGCCGCCGTTAACGTGCAGCGTGGCGCCTGTCACCCAACTCGCCTCCTTGGAGGCAAGATATACCACCGCCGCAGCCACGTCTTCAGGGACACCGAACCGACCGAGGGGAATCCGCTCTGCCAGGTGCTGACGTTGAGCCTCGGGAAGGGCCTCGGTCATCGGCGTCGTAATCAAGCCGGGCGCGATCAGATTGACGGTGATTCCCCGCCCGGCTACCTCGAGGGCGAGTGCCTTCGTCATTCCCTGAAGCCCGGCCTTGGCTGCGGCGTAGTTGGCCTGACCTCTGTTGCCGGTGCTGCCGACCATGCTGCCCACGCTGATGATCCGCCCGGCGCGCCGGCGCAGCATCCCCTTCAACGCCGCGCGCGCAAGCCGGAACGGCGCTGAGAGATCGACGTTCAGCACCGTTTCCCACTCGGCGTCGCTCATCCGGAGGGCGAGGCCATCCCGGGTCAGGCCAGCATTGCTGACCAGAATGCCGAGCGGCCCCGCCGTTGCCTCTGCCGCCGCCACCAGCGCGCCCGCAGCGGCCGGATCGGAAAGATCGGCCGGACAGACGAAGGCACCCTCACCGAGCTCTCCCGCAAGCTCGGC
>JBOHMK010000124.1:0-6434 GCA_050730115.1 Acetobacteraceae bacterium | reverse complement strand
GTGGTCACGAAGACGATGTCCATGCCGCGGATTGCATCGACCTTGTCGTAATTGATTTCAGGAAACACGATCTGCTCCTTGAAGCCGAGCGCGAAATTGCCGCGCCCGTCAAATCCCTTCTCACCGATGCCGCGGAAGTCCCTGACCCGCGGCAACGCGATATTCACCAGCCGGTCGAGAAATTCCCACATCCTGGCCTTCCGCAGCGTGACCTTGCAGCCGATCGCCAGGCCCTTGCGGATCTTGAACGCCGCGATCGCCTTCTTGGCCAGCGTCTTCACCGGCTTCTGGCCGGCGATCAGGGTCAGCTCGGCAAGCGCCGACTCGAGCTTCTTCTGATCCGAGGCTGCGTCACCCACACCCATGTTGATGACGATCTTCTCAAGCCGTGGCACTTCCATGACGTTGCGATAGTCGAATTCGCTCTGCAGCGCCGCGCGGAGTACCTCCTGGTAGCGCCGTTGAAGGCGCGGTGTCTCCCGCGCCTCTTTGCTTGCCGTCTCGCTCATTTCCGGAGGCTTCTCACTGGTCGATTGCCTGTCCGCTCTTGCGTGCGAAGCGCACCTTCCGCCCGTCCTCGAGCGCGCGGAACCCGACCCGGGTCGGCTTGTCCGTCGAGGGATCGATCGGAGCCAGCTTGGAAAGATGGATCGGCGCGTCCCGCTCGATGATGCCACCGGGCTGGCCAACTCCGCGTGGCTTCTGATGGCGCAAGGCCACTTTCACCCCGCGCACCACCGCCCGGCCTTCCTTCGGCAGCACGCGCAGCACTTCGCCACGCTTGCCCCTGGCGACGCCGCTGATCACTTCCACTTGGTCGCCCTTGCGGATCCTGGCCGCCATCGCCCTACAGTACCTCCGGAGCCAAGCTGATAATCTTCATGAACCGCTTGGCGCGGAGCTCCCGCACCACCGGCCCGAAGATGCGGGTGCCGATCGGCTCCTGCTGCTTGGTGATCAGCACTGCGGCGTTGCGGTCGAAGCGAATAGCGCTGCCATCGGCGCGCCGGACCGGAAAGGCGGTGCGCACGATCACCGCCTGGTGCACGTCTCCCTTCTTGACCTTGCCACGCGGGATTGCTTCCTTGATCGAGACCACGATCACGTCGCCGACCGAGGCGGTTTTGCGGCGCGAGCCGCCCAGCACCTTGATGCACTGCACGCGGCGGGCACCCGAATTATCCGCGACATCGAGATTGGTCTCAGGATGGATCATCGATCTCTCCTTAGGCCGACGCTACAGGGATGGAGCGTTCGCCGTTGCGCTCGATCACCAGCCAGGCCTTACGCTTGCTGATCCGCGGGCATTCCTCGATCCGCACGGCGTCGCCCACCCTGCAGGCGTTGGCCTCGTCGTGCGCCGCATATTTCTTCGAGCGACGAATGAACTTCTTGTAGAGCGGATGCATCACCCGCCGCTCGACCAGCACCATCACCGTCTTGTCCATCCGGTCGGCAACCACACGGCCGCTCAGAATGCGCTTTGGCATGTCGCTCTTCCTCAGCCTTTCTGAGCGGAGCGCCGGCGCTCCACCATCACCGTTTTCAGACGCGCGATCTCCTTGCGCACGACCGGAATGCGGGCGACTCCCTCCTGCTGGCCGGTTGCGCGCTGGAAGCGCAGGTTGAACTGCTCCTTCCGGAGCTCGAGCAGCATGGCCTGGAGTTCATCGGCAGTGCGGGTGCGCAGCTCTGACACCTTGCTCATCCCCTCAGCCCTCGCCGATGCGGCTGATGAAGCGGGTCTTCATTGGCAGCTTGTTGGCGCCGAGTAGCAGGGCCTCGCGCGCCACTGCCGGGGTAACGCCATCAAGCTCGAACAGGATCCGCCCTGGCTTGACGCGGCAGACCCAGAATTCCGGGCTGCCCTTGCCGGAGCCCATCCTGACCTCGGCCGGCTTGATCGAGACCGGAACGTCCGGAAAGATGCGGATCCAAACCCGGCCGCTGCGGCGCATGGCGCGGGTGATGGCACGTCGCGCGGCCTCGATCTGGCGAGCGGTCACCCGCTCCGGCTCCAGCGCTTTCAGGCCGAAGGCGCCGAAATCGAGGCGCGTCGCACCCTTGGCGAGGCCATGGACGCGGCCCTTGTGAGCCTTGCGGAATTTGCTGCGCTTGGGGGATAGCATCGGGGTAGCTCGCTCAGCGCTGCGGGGCCTGTTCGGCGGCCCGGCGATCCTGAGCCATCGGGTCGTGAGCCATGATCTCGCCTTTGAAGACCCAGACCTTCACGCCGCAGGTCCCGTAGGTGGTCTTGGCCGTAGCGGTGCCAAAATCAACATCGGCGCGTAACGTGTGCAATGGCACGCGGCCTTCGCGGTACCATTCAACCCGCGCGATCTCGGCGCCGCCGAGCCGGCCGCCACACTGAATACGGATGCCCTGAGCACCGAGACGCATCGCCGACTGCACCGCGCGCTTCATCGCCCGGCGGAAGGCGACACGGCGCTCGAGCTGCTGGGCCACATTCTCGGCGACCAGCGTGGCGTCGATCTCGGGTTTCCGGATTTCGACGATGTTGAGCGCGACGTCGGTCTTCGCCATCGCCGCGAGATTCTTTCTGAGCACGTCGATGTCCTGGCCCTTCTTGCCGATCACCACCCCGGGTCGCGCTACATAGATCGTGACCCTTGGCTTCTTGGCCGGCCGCTCGATCACGACCCGTGAGACGCCGGCGCCGGTGAGCCGGCCCTTAAGATGCGATCGCAGCCGAAGATCTTCATGCAGGAGGCGCGCATAGTCGGCATCGTTGGCATACCAGCGACTGTCCCAGGTCCGGTTGATGCCGACGCGAAGCCCGATCGGATTGACCTTGTGTCCCATCCTAGCCGGCCTCCTCGCCGGTTGCCGTATCGGTTCGTTCGGAGACGACAACCCGGATATGGCTAAACCATTTTTCCACCCTCGAGGCGCGGCCCCGACCGCGAGCCTGGAATCTCCGCATCACCGCCGCCCGGCCGACATCGGCGTGGGTGACGACCAGGCGATCGACGTCGAGCTGATGATTGTTTTCGGCGTTGGCGATTGCACTTTCCAGTGCCTTTCTGACCGCATGCGCGATCCGCCGGCGGCTGAAGGTAAGGCGCGCCACCGCCTCGGAGGCCGGCACGTTGCGGATCAGGCCGGCCACGAGGTTGAGCTTGCGAGGGCTCACTCTGAGATTGCGGATGACAGCCTCGGCTTCGCTATCGGCGAGTCGGCGCGGTGTCTTCGGCTTGCCCATCTCAGGTCCTCTTGGCCTTCCGGTCAGCCGCATGGCCGGTGAACGTCCGGGTCGGCGAGAACTCGCCGAACTTGTGGCCAACCATGTTCTCGCTCACCTGCACGGGCAGAAACTTGTGGCCATTATAGACGCCGAAGGTGAGACCGACGAATTGCGGCAGGATGGTCGAACGGCGCGACCAGATGCGGATGATCTCGTTGCGCCCGGAGGCGCGAGATTGATCCGCCTTCGCCAGCAGATAGCCATCGACGAACGGGCCCTTCCAGACCGAGCGTGCCATCGCCTCAGCCCTTCCCCTTCTTACGGCCGCGGATGATCAGCCGGTCGGTGCGCTTGTTGGTGCGCGTCTTGTAGCCCTTGGTCGGCTTGCCCCACGGGGTGGTCGGGTGCCGGCCGCCGGAGCTTCTGCCCTCACCGCCGCCGAGCGGATGATCAACCGGGTTCATGGCGACGCCGCGGTTGTGCGGCCGCCGGCCAAGCCAGCGGCTGCGTCCCGCCTTGCCGATATGCTGGTTCGAATTGTCGGGGTTGGAGACGGCGCCGATGCTCGCCATGCACTCGGCGCGGACCATTCTGAGTTCGCCGGACGCGAGCTTGAGCTGCGCGTAGCCTGCGTCCTTGCCGACCAGTTGCGCGTAGGTGCCCGCGGCGCGGGCGAGCTTGCCGCCGGCACCCGGTTTCATCTCGATATTGTGCACGATCGTGCCCACCGGGATTGCCGCCAGCAGCATCGCATTGCCGGGCTTGATATCGGCCCGCGCCGCGGCGACGACGCGATCACCCACCCCCAGCCGCTGCGGCGCAAGAATGTAGGCAAGCACTCCGTCCTGATAGCGGATCAAGGCAATGAAGGCGGTGCGATTGGGATCGTACTCCAGCCGCTCGACCACCGCTTCGATGTCGAAACGGCGGCGCTTGAAGTCCACCAGCCGGTAGGTACGCTTGTGCCCGCCGCCGCGAAAGCGGCTGGTGATCCGCCCGTGGTGATTCCGCGCGCCGGTAGCACTTTTGCCCGCGCTCAGCGCCTTGACCGGCTTGCCCTTCCAGAGTCCGGCGCGGCTCACCAGGACGGTGGCGCGAAGGCTCGGGGTGATCGGATTGAATGTCTTGAGTGCCATCACCCTCTCCGGCTCAAGCGAGTTTCGACGTGAAGTCGATGTTCTGGCCTTCGGCGAGCCGCACGAACGCCTTCTTCACGTCCGGCCGCTGCCCGAGGCGGCCGCGAAACCGTTTGCGCTTGCCCTTGTTGTTGAGGGTGTTTACGGAAATGACCTTGACGCCGAACAGCCCCTCGATCGCCGCCTTGATCTCGGGCTTGGTCGCCTCCGGGGCGACACGGAAGACCACCTGTCCACGCTCGCCGAGCGCGGTCGCCTTTTCGGTGATGACCGGCCTCAGAATGATCCGGAACATCGCCTCCCGCGACAGTGCCTTGGCGGTACTGCGCGCCGACGTCGCAGATCCGCCGCTCATCTCAGCCGTTCCTTGGCCAGCCGCTCGGCGAGCCCCGCCACAGCAGCCCGCGTGATCACCAGGAACTCGTGGCCCAGGATATCATAGACGTTGGCACCAATCGTCGGCAGTACGTCGATACCCTCGAGGTTGCGGCTGGCGCGCCGGAACCCGTCGTTCACCTCGTGATCGATCACGAGTGCAGAGCGCCAGCCGAGGGCGGCGAGCCGCCCCTTGAGTGCCTTGGTCTTGGGTTCCGACGTCGCCGCCTCGAGGACGATGAGCTTGCCCTCAAAGCACTTCTGGGAGAGCGCGGAGATCAGTCCGAGGCGCCGCACTTTCTTGGGCAGCTGGTAACCGTGCGCGCGGACCACCGGGCCGTGCACCACGCCGCCGGTGCGGAACTGCGGCGCTCGCAGGCTCCCCTGCCGCGCGCGCCCGGTGCCTTTCTGCCGCCACGGCTTCTTCGTCGTGCCGGAGACCTCACTCATCCCCTTGGCCTTGTGCGTGCCGGCGCGGCGCCGCGCCAACTGCCAGTGTACCACGCGGGCCATGATATCGGCGCGCGGCGAGGTCGCGAACAGCGCATCCGGCAGTTCGATCTCGCCGGCGGAAGTATTGTCGAGCGTCGTCACCGCGATCTGCATCACGCCCTCGTCGCACTGGCCGCGCCTGCGGCGGGCGCGGCATCGGACGCTGCACCGGGATGGGCAGGCCGCTTCACGGCATCGCGCACCCTGACGAAGGCGCCCTTGCCGCCGGGCACGGCGCCTTTTAGCATCAGGAGCCCCTTTTCGGCATCGACCGCCGCGACCTCGAGGTTGAGTACGCTCACCCGCTCGGCGCCGAGATGGCCGGCCATCTTCTTGTTCTTGAAAGTGCGGCCGGGGTCCTGGCGGTTGCCGGTTGAGCCGTGGCTCCGGTGACTGATGGAAACGCCGTGGCTGGCCTCGAGGCCGCTGAAGTTCCAGCGCTTCATCGCGCCGGCGAAACCCTTGCCCTTGCTCACCGCGGTCACATCGACGCGGCTTCCGACGGTGAAGTGCGCTGGCGTCAGCACCTGACCGACCTCCGGGGCGCTGTCGGCGGCGACACGGAATTCGGCGAGCTTCAACTTCGGCTCGAGCTTGCTCTTGGCGAAATGGCCGCGATTGGGCTTGCTCACCCGCTGCGGCTTGGCGCTGCCCCAGCCGAGCTGCACCGCATCGTAGCCATCTTTCTCGCGAGTCCGCGCACATACCACCTGCACGTTGTCGAGATGGAGCACGGTGACCGGCAGGTGCGCCCCATCGGTGCGAAACAGCCGTGTCATCCCGAGCTTCCGGGCGAGCAGTCCAGTTCGCATCGCCGGCTCCTCAGATCTTGATCTCGACATCGACGCCGGCCGCAAGTTCGAGCTTCATCAGTGCATCGACCGTCTGCGGTGTCGGCTCGACGATGTCGAGCAGCCGGCGATGGGTACGGATCTCGAACTGCTCGCGACTCTTCTTGTCGATGTGCGGTGAACGATTGACGGTGAACCGCTCAATATGCGTCGGCAACGGGATCGGGCCTCTGACGCGCGCCCCCGTCCGCTTGGCGGTGTTCACGATTTCCTTCGTGCTGTTGTCGAGCACGCGATGATCGTAGGCCTTGAGCCGGATGCGGATATTCTGATTGTCCATTCTGGGTGCCCTTCGCGTCCGCGTCCGGATCTCTTGCTCGCTCGTCGCCTCAGGCCACGACTTTGGCGACCACGCCGGCACCCAAGGTGCGGCCG
>JBOHMK010000123.1:0-1616 GCA_050730115.1 Acetobacteraceae bacterium | reverse complement strand
CATCGTGATCGTGTCGGGATGTCCGGCCGCTTTCAATGCGGCTCGCACGCGATCCACTGAGCCCTGGCCGCTCATTCTCCTGCCGTCCTTTTGCGACACCTTGCGTCGGGCCGGGGAGAGCGCAGAGATGCCGCTGCCATGGACCCGCTCGCACTCTATATCCACTGGCCGTTCTGCCTCGCCAAGTGCCCCTATTGCGATTTCAACAGCCATGTCCGGGAGAAGATCCCGGAAGAACGATTTCGTGGCGCCTTGCTTCGGGAGCTGGAGTGGGAGGCCGAGCGCCTCGGCGTACGACCGCTTGCCTCGATCTTCTTCGGCGGTGGCACGCCGAGCCTGATGGCGCCGGAGACGGTTGCTCGTCTGATCGAAGCGGCAAGTGGGTATTTCCCGCCGCTGCCGGAAATCGAGATCACGCTCGAGGCGAACCCGACGAGCGTCGAGCGGGGGAAACTCGCCGGCATGCGGGAAGCGGGGATCAACCGGCTGTCGCTTGGCGTGCAGAGCCTCGATGATGGCGCTCTTCGCTTTCTGGGCCGGCGCCATTCGGCGGCGGAGGCACGTGCCGCGCTGGCGACGGCGCGGGAAAAATTCCCGCGCGTATCATTCGACCTGATCTATGCGCGCCCAGGACAAGATCCGCCGCACTGGCGCGCAGAGCTTGCCGAGGCGCTGGCGTCCGGCCCCGACCATCTCTCGCTTTATCAGCTCACGATCGAGCCTGGCACGCCGTTCGCGGCGCTCTCCGCGCAAGGGCGGCTTGCCCTTCCCGCCACCGAGACGGCGGCGGAGCTGTACGACGTGACTGCCGAAGAGGCCGCGTGGCACGGACTCAATCCGTACGAAGTCTCGAATTACGCGCGTCCGGGTGCTGAGTGCCGGCACAATCTCGCCTATTGGCGCTACGGCGATTACGTGGGGATCGGCCCGGGCGCGCACGGGCGAATTTCGATTGGAGATGCGCTGGTTGCGACGCGGCGCCGCCGCGCGCCCGAGGCCTGGGCAGCGCGGGTCGAAAATTTCGGGCACGGCACGGATGAGGAAGAGGAGCTTTCGCCGGAGACGCGCGGCAGGGAGATGCTATTGATGGGCCTCAGGCTCGCCGAAGGCATCGATCCGGAGCGCTTCCGTGCCCGCACCGGGCGGGCTCTCTCTGAAGCGACCGAGCCCGCGATGCTGGATGATCTGCTGGGAGAAGGTTATCTCGTCTGGCGCCAGGGAAGACTCGCGGCGACACCAGCCGGACGGATCAGGCTCGACGCAGCTCTGTCGCGGCTGGTGCGCTGAGGCGCCCGCGCACTGCTGTCAGAGGCGATCGGCAGCACGCCTGGCGGCGAATTCCGGCTTGAAGATCTCGCTGATTTCGTCACGGGTCATGCAGATATCGGAAAGCTCACGGTCGTTCAGCAGAGAAAGCTCGTGCCTCACCCGCTCGCGGCGCAAATATTCGCGGAAGGGCGCGAGGCTCGCCGAAAGCGACATCCTGCGATCGAGGGCGTAGCGTCCGGCCAGGAAGCCCGAGGGGACCAATACACCCTGGGAATGCAGCGGCCCGCCAAGCTCGACCTCGCGTTCGATATCGATGATCCGTCCGGTGCCGGGACGCACGCGGCAGG
>JBOHMK010000122.1:0-5780 GCA_050730115.1 Acetobacteraceae bacterium | reverse complement strand
ATGTTCAGTGGCCTGCTTATCCCCTTACGGTCGCTGCCGAAGGCCGCGAACTTCGGGGGCAGGACACTCTTTATGTTCAGTGGCCTGCTTGTCCCCTTACGTTCGCTGCCGAAGGCCGCGAACTTCGGGGGCAGGACACTCTTTATGTTCAGTGGCCTGCTTGTCCCCTTACGTTCGCTGCCGAAGGCCGCGAACTTCGGGGGCAGGACACTAGGTTTGCGGTGAGATGCGACGCGGCATTCTGTTGTCTATCGTGTGGTCTATGACCTTTCCGCTGGCCGGTCTTCTGGCTGCGCCTTCGGCGCATGCGCAGGTGACTATCGATCTGCACGCGCTGCAAGGGCTGGCTCCGGGGCCCGCTCCTTCCGCCCGGCGACCGACCCGACCGGCCGTGCCGGAGCGGCCTTTGCCGCTGCCGCCGATACCACCGGGCGCGCCAGGTCCGCCTCCCGCGCCGGCCGAAAGGACAGTGGCGGGCACCAGCATCGGCCCGCTGCCCCGGCCGCCGCCCAAGATGCCGCCCGGTCTGCCGGTGATTGCGCCGGTGATGTTGGTCGGCCCGCCCCACCCCGAACCGATCCCACGGCCGCCGGCGGTTGTTGCAACGGCACCCGGCGTCGCAACGCGGATCGAGGACGGGCTTCGGGTGACCTTCGGCGGTGGCGATCGGGACCTCAATCCGGCCACCTTCGCGGCGCTCAAACGCTTTGCCACGGCGGCGGCGAAGGACGACGCACAGTCGGTGGTCGTGAGTGCGTATGCCCCCGGTGACCCTTCGGATCCATCGACGTCGCGCCGGCTTTCGCTGGCGCGTGCGCTCGCTGCGCGTGCGCTGCTGCGCGAGGCCGGCGTCCCTTCCGAGCGTATCTACGTGCGCGCTCTGCTGGCCAGACCGAGCGGTGCATTGCCTGCCAACCGGGTTGACGTCACCATCACGCCGGCGCGGACCGCGGCGAAAGGATCCCGATGACCCGGCCCACCGCCTACCTCGTGCGCATGGTCATTTTCCTCGTGCTGATCGGAATTGTCGTGGCGTTGCTCGCGCCGAGGCTCACCACGGCGTTCAACTATAATCGGGTCATCAACAGCCTGATCTTCCTGATTGCGATTCTTGGCATTCTCTGGAATCTCCGCGAGGTGATTCGGCTGGCGCCCGAGGTGACCTGGGTCGAAACCTTCCAGCGTGCCCGGCAGCGGCTCGCTGCGCTGCCGGCGCCGAAGCTTCTTGCTTCGATGGCCAACATGCTGGCGGCGCGCGCGAACAAGAACGCGGAGGGCGCCAATCGCTTCACCCTTTCCGCGTCTTCGATGCGCAGCCTGCTCGACGGAATTTCGAGCCGCCTCGACGAAAACCGGGAAGTCTCGCGCTACATGACGGCGCTCTTGATCTTTCTCGGCCTGCTCGGCACGTTTTGGGGTTTGCTGCGCACCGTCGGCGCGGTGAGCGACGTCATCAGCGGCCTCTCGGTCGGCACCGGAGATATCAGCGCGATGTTCGGCCAGCTCAAGGCGGGCCTCGTCGAGCCGCTGCACGGCATGGGCACGGCGTTTTCCTCTTCGATGTTCGGGCTGGCCGGAGCGCTGGTGCTCGGCTTCCTCGATTTGACGGCTGGCCAGGCGCAGAACCGCTTCTTCAACGAGCTCGAGGAGTGGCTGGCCGGCCTCACCCGATTGTCGAGCGGCGTCTTGGGGGGTGAAGGAGAGGCGTCGGTCCCGATCTATGTGCAGTCAC
Organism: Acetobacteraceae bacterium; assembly: GCA_050730115.1. Taxonomy (GTDB): domain Bacteria; phylum Pseudomonadota; class Alphaproteobacteria; order Acetobacterales; family Acetobacteraceae; genus JAKAWQ01. The sequence goes on along the minus strand of JBOHMK010000122.1, from coordinate 4,048 downwards.
TGCTCGAGCAGACCGCGGAGAATATGGAGGGACTGCAAAATATCATGGTGCGCGGCGAGGACGGGCGCACCCAGGTCAACCAGGCGCTGGGGGCGCTGGCGGATAAGCTTGCCGCCCTTTCCGACACGATGCGCACCAACCAGCAGCTGATGCTGCGCATCGCCGAAGCGCACGCTGCCCTTGGCCCTGCGCTCAACCGCTTCTCGGATGCGCGTGCCGACGGCGGGCTCGACGAAGCAGCGCGTTCGCACCTGCGTAGCATGGACATCACCCTGCAGCGCCTGCTTGCCGAAATCGAGCAGGGTCGCGTGCAAAGTACCGCGGAACTGCGCAACGATCTGCGGATTCTCACGCGCACGGTCGCGGCGTTGGCCGAAGAACAGCCGAGGTAGCAGGCGATGCCCGGAGGACGCCGTCGCGCAGGACTGGCACTCAATCCGTGGCCCGGGTACGTGGATGCGCTTTCCACGCTGCTCATGGTCGTCATCTTCGTGCTGCTGGTGTTCGTGCTCGCGCAAGTGTTCCTCTCGATCTCGCTGTCCGGACGAAACAAGGCGCTCGCGAAGTTGAACCAGGAGGCGGCGGGCCTTTCCGACATGCTGGCACTCGAAAAGAGCCACTCCGCGGCGCTGCAGCTCTCGGCCTCGCAGCTCAGCAGCCAGTTGCAGAGTGCGCATGCGGCCCGCGACTCGCTGGCGCAGAAATTGGCGGCCTTGGAGGCCGTCGAGGTCAAGGCGGTCGCGGCGCGCACCGCCGCTGTCGCGGACAAAGCGAAGTTCACCGCCGCGCTCGCCGACGCCGAACTCAGGCTGACCTCCGGTAACAAACGGCTCGCCGATTTGCAAGGCGAACTCGCTGTCGCAGGCGGCCGCGCCGATACCGCCGAGCAGGCGAGCAAGGCGACCAGCGCGAAGCTCGTCATCACGGCGGCTGAACTCGCGGCGGCAGCGAAGCGTCTGGCGGATATGCGGGCCGAAATGAAGGCACTCGATCAGAAGGTGAAGGTCAACCAGGCGACCGTCGAGGCCCGACTTTCGGACCTTGCCGAGCTCACCGAGCAGGTGACGGCGCTGCAGGCGCTGCGCGATTCGCTCGAGAAGAAGGCCGAAGATGCCGCCGTCAGGGCGACGACCGAGGCCGAGCGGCGGGCCGCCACCGAGGCGTTGCTTGCCAAGCAGAAAACGCTTGCCGGTAGCGCGATTGCCAAAATCGCACTGCTCAACGAGCAGGTGGCGGCGTTGCGCCAGCAGCTGGCGGCGCTTTCTACTGCACTCGATGTTTCGCAAAAGGAAGACACGGCGAAGGGGGTGCAGGTTGCGGATCTCGGCCGCCAGTTGAATGCGGCGCTGGCCGTGCGGGTACAGAAGCTCGAGCTCTACCGCAGTGAATTCTTTGGCGAGCTGCGCCAGGCGCTGGCGGGCCAGCCCGGTATCCGCGTTGTCGGTGACCGCTTCGTGCTGCAAAACGAGGTCCTGTTCCCGATCGGCAGCGCCACCTTGACTCCGCAGGGCAAGCTTAGAATCATCGAGGTTGCCCTCTCGCTCGAGCAAATTGCCAATAAAATCCCCCCCGGAGTGCACTGGATCCTGCAAGTCGAGGGCTACACCGACGCGACGCCCATCGACACCCCGCAGTTTCCATCCAACTGGGAGCTCTCGTCGCAGCGGGCGATCAATGTGGTGCAGCTCCTGATCAAGCAAGGGATCTCACCGGGCCGGCTGGTTGCCGTCGGTTTCGGCGACACGCATCCGCTCGACCCCGCCGACACGCCTGATGCGTATGCGAAGAATCGCCGGATCGAATTCCGTCTCAGCAATTACTGAGCCTTACCGGCTGCTCTCAATCGCGGTTTTTCGTCGGCTTGCCGCGCATGCGGCGGCATGAGGATTGCCCCGGCACCGGCCTCCAGTCCACGTACCCACGGGCTCCCACAGGCCTGCCCGGCGCGGTGGGAAAGGGCAGGCCGCCCGGCGGCGCCGTTAGAGCAATATCACCCTGGCTGGAATCGCCAGATGCCGGTCAGGGTGATGAAATTGCTCGAGAAAGAAAACATAGATCGCATTCAGTTCAGCTTGAACGCACTCTAGAGCGCGGCGAGGATTGCCTCTGCGCGGCTCTGGTCGAAGCCGCCGGGCGGTTCCACCGCAAGATGGGTCACTTTGCCATTCTCGGCGATCAGCGCGAAACGCTGACTTCGCACACCGAGGCCACGGGCGGTGAGATCGAACTCCATGCCGAGCGCTCTGGTGAGCGCAGCGGAGCCGTCTGCCAGCATCACGATCGAGCCGTCGGCCTGCTGCGCCTTGGCCCAGGCGCCGAGCACGAAGGCGTCGTTCACCGCCATGCAGATGATCTCGTCCACGCCCTTGGCCTTGATAGCCGCTGCGTTCTGGACGAAGCCCGGCAGATGCTTCATGCTGCAGGTCGGGGTGAACGCCCCGGGAACGGCAAACAGCACGACTTTCTTGCCCTTCAGCAGCGCGTCGGTCGAAACCTCCTTCGGCCCGTCCGGGGTTGCCATCGTGAGCTTCATCGATGGGATCGTATCGCCTACCTTAACTGTCATCTGATTTTGCGTCCCCCATTTTGGTTCCTGGCCGGCACAATTGGTGGGCCGCCTCGGGGCTTGGCGCCGGGTGACGCGCCGCGGCCGTGCGCCCACCTGCCGCTTGTTCTCCGCTGCCTCGATATCCCCATTCTCATTCGCTCCGGGGGGCAGGACACTAGACCGGGCCCGCCTGGGCTGTCACCTCCCGCTCCCGCGCGGCGCTTGCATGGGCGCGATTGCGGCCCCAGATTTGGCTGATGAACGCGCTCCCGCCGGACCACAGCGGAGGCCGAGGCTTTTTCACCGGGCAGTTGCTGATCGCGATGCCCGGGATGGCCGACCCGCGGTTCACGCAAAGCGTCATCCTGATGTGCGCACACACCCCGGAAGGAGCGATGGGGATCGTCGTGAACCGGCCGCTCGCGCAGCCGAGCTTCGATGATCTGCTGAAACAACTCGATATCGCGCCGTTGCCGCCGGCGCGACGCATTCGCCTGTGCGCTGGAGGGCCGGTTGAGAATGCGCGCGGGTTCGTTCTGCACACCGCGGATTGGACGGGCGAAGGCAGCCTGCGCGTTGACGATGCGCTGGCGCTGACGGCGAGTCTCGACATCTTGAAGGCGATTGCCGGCGGCGGCGGTCCGCGGGCCGGACTGCTCGCACTCGGCTATGCCGGTTGGGGACCCGGGCAGCTCGACCTCGAGATCGGCCACAACGCCTGGCTCTCGGCGCCCGCAGACGAAAAATTGGTGTTCGACTGCGATCATGACACCAAATGGCGGCGGGCGCTTGGCAAGTTGGGGATCGACCCGGGTTCGCTTTCGGGTGCCGCCGGGCACGCGTGAGCGAAGGCAGCAAGGGAGCGGAGCGCCGGCAGCCGAGCACCCGCCGCGTATCCGCTGGTGCTAATGTGACATCCGAAGCCTGGGGGGAACGATGTCGGCGAGACCCGTCCACATCGAGCGGGAAGGCGATGTCGGGCTGATCCTGGTCGATCGGCTGCCGACGAACACGATCTCCCGGAACCTCAGGGAGGGCCTGTTGGCGGCCCTGGAAGAATTTGCTTCCGATTCGCGTCTCGGCTGTGGCGTGCTCGCCTGCGACGGGCGCAGCTTCATGTGCGGGTCTGAGCTCGCTGAGACCGATGCCGCGATGCCGGAGCCAACGCTGGCACGGGTGACGGAGGCGCTGGACAACCTCGGCAAGCCGATCGTGGCAGCGCTCCACGGGGCAGCGCTTGGTGGTGGGTTCGAGCTGGCGCTTGCCTGCCACGGTCGGGTGATAGCGCCCGACGGGGCGGTTGGCTTGCCCGGAATCGTGATCGGCCTCATGCCGGGCGCGGGGGGCACGCAGCGTCTGCCGCGGCTGATCGGCGCAGTCGGTGCGCTCGAGCTGATCGCGAGCGGCAGGCAGGTGCCGGCAGCCGAGGCTCTCAAACTCGGGCTGGTCGACGAGGTTGCAACCGATGTCCGCGCGGCTGCGATCATGCTGGCGCGTGAG
>JBOHMK010000121.1:0-4866 GCA_050730115.1 Acetobacteraceae bacterium | reverse complement strand
TGATCGTCGGCCACGACGTTGGAGCGACGATAGCATGGCAAACGGCGCTCCTGCGCCCTGACCGTTTCCGTGCTGTTATCGCACTGAGCCCGCCATTCAGGCCGCGGGGGTTTGGCAGCTTGGGGCCGCCAACGACGCTCATGCCGCGGAACAAGGATGCGGTGTTCTACCAGCTCTTCCTGCAAACCCCCGAAGCTGAGGCGGCGCTTGGGCGCGACTTGCGTCGCACGTTCCGTTCTTTGCTCCACTCGCTTTCGGGCAACAGGCCGCGGTCCGCGGGCGGCCGAGGGTTTGCTGGCGGGATGGTGCCCCGGAAGGGTCCCTCATTGACTGACCCAGCAGCCATGCCGGCTTGGATCACAGAGTCCGACATCGACGTTTACGTCAAGGAATACGCGCGGAGTGGGTTCCGTGGTCCCCTCGCCTGGTGGCGCAACATCGATCGCGGCTGGGAGCTATTGGCTCCGTTGGCCGGAGCTGCGGTAACCGTTCCTGCACTCTACATCGCGGGCGACCGGGATTTTGTCGCCGCCGCCTTTTCCCAGGCCATTTCGAAGCAATCGGCAATGGTTCCCAAGCTCCGGCCGGCGATCATGCTGCCGGGCTGCGGCGATTGGACCGAGCAAGAACGCGCGGCGGAGGTCAGCACTGCTATGATCGACTTCCTTCGAAGCTTGTAGGCGGGGCCGTCATCGGGTCCCGACCTCCGCGACAACAGCCTGAAGGCGAAGTGGGATTTTGCAATGACCGAGGTTCCCGACGACGTGCGTGAGCACCATCGCGCCACCGGCCTGACAGAACGACCGAAGACGGCGCTCATGACCCTCGGGCCGGACTTCGCGCAGCTTTCCGCCAACCTGGGAAGAAATCTCCTGGAAGGGCGGCTCAGCATTCTGACCGCGGTGTTCGAGGCCGAGTCAACCAGCACCTGATAGCAGATCAAATGCCCCCGGCAACCATCTTCCAGATTCATCTCGTTCTGGGTTATGTCCCGTGGCTGCTTTGCTTCGGGGCGTATATCTGGCCCAGGCTCAAGGCGATGGACCGGGTGGGGGCGCAACGCGCCATCGCCACGCTGCACAGTTTCCGCTTCTTCGGACTTGTCTTCATCATTCCCGGCGTCGTCGGCCCCAATCTGCCCGGCGGCTTCGCCACCTTCGCCGCCTACGGCGACTTCGCAACCGGGGTGCTGGCCATGCTGGCGCTTCTCGCGGTCAGGATACGTCCGCTGTTCTGGCCGCTCGTGGTCGTCTTCAACGTCGTCGGAGCAGGCGACATCATGATGGACTATTATCATGGCATCCAGCTCGGCCTTCCCGCGCTGGCGGGCGCGCTCGGCGCTACCTACGCGATCCTGATCATGTACGTGCCCGTGCTGATGATCACACACGGTGGCGCATTCTATTTGCTGGTGCGTCCTCAGCCGAAGGTGGCAGGGACTGCTGGCGCTGCGGCCGTATCGTAGCCTTTGCCGCGCCGGCCTGCGATGGCACTCCCACCATGGACGATTGGAAGTGAGCGTCGGGAGCCTTGAATAGGGGGACAGAAACGATCGGCAGCTCACTCGATTTTGCAATCCCACAGCCGCCATTCCGGGTCCGGCCAGCTCCGGCGCCAGCCGAATGACCGGTATCTGGGCGGTCGGGCCCGGAAGCGGACGGTCGCAAAGCCACGCCACGCCGAGACCCCGACCGAGACGTTACCGGGCGGCACGCTGGGTCAGGGGTCCACGAGCACGCCCGGATTGAAGAGCAAGCCCGGGTCGAGTGCCGACTTGGCGGCGCGGAGCGCGGCGGCGAAGAGATCCGGCCGCTCCTTGTCGTACCACGGGCGGTGATCACGGCCAACGGCATGGTGATGTGTGATCGTGCCGCCGGCGGCGATCAGCGCGTCGCTCGCGGCGTTCTTGATCGCCTGCCACTGCGGGATCAGTTCATCGTGCCGGCCGAGTGCGTGGAACGAGAAATAGGGCGCCGGGCCGTCCGGATAGACATGGGTGATGCGGCAAGTGATCTGGCCGGACCGGCCGGTCACTTCGCGGATCGCGGCAAGCGTCGCCCGTGTCACTGCCGCATGCAGCGCCGCGAAGCGCTCCCAGGTGACGGCGGTCTCGAACGTATCGGAAATGATCGCGCGCGGCACTATCCGTTCGCGCGCGTACGGCATGCGGATGAAAGCGGTGCGCCATTTCGCGGCCGCGCCTGGACCCGATTGGATAGTTTCCGGACGGCCGCCATGCTCGGAGACGAGTGCGATCGCGCGGGCAAGCAGATCGTCAAGCGGCCGGTCCCAGCCTTCGAAGCCAAGCACCATCAGCGCCGCGCTGCCGTCTCCGGAGCCCGTGTTGCGCACCTCTTCGGGATCGAGGATGCGGCAATTGGCAGGCGTGATCCCGGATTGCACGAGGGTGCGCAAACCCGCCGCGGCGCCAAGAAAATCAGCGAACCAGAGCGTGCGGCCGGCACGAAATCCGGGCCGTGGCGTGAGGCGCATCCAGGCCTCGGTGATGACGCCGAGCGTGCCCTCTGAGCCGATGAAGAGCCGCTCCGGGCTCGGACCTGCGCCGGAGGCAGGCAGGCGTCGCGTTTCGAGAACGCCCTGCGGAGTGAGGACGCGAAGGTTCTCGACGAAATCGTCGATATGTGTGTGCAACGTCGCGTAATGCCCGCCGGAGCGGGTCGCGATCCAGCCGCCCAAGGTGGAATGCTCGAAGCTTTGCGGGAAATGGCGGAGAGTGAGCCCATGCGGGCGGAGCGCAGCCTCGAGTGCGGGCCCGAAGATTCCGGCCTCGATCCGCGCGGCGCGCGAGGTCTGATCGACTTCGATGAGCCGGTTCATGCGCGTAAGGTCGAGGCTGACGGCGCCCTTGGCGCCCTGCCCGAGAGTCGCTTCGACACCACCGACCACCGAGCTGCCGCCGCCGAACGGTATCAGCGAAGCCGGGAGATGAGCGGCCCAGTCGATCAGATTCGCGATCTCGGCTTCGTTGCGTGGAGCGGCGACGATGTCGGGCGCCGAGCCATAGTCCCCGGCGAGGCCGCGCACGGTATCGGGATAGGATTTGCCGAAGCTGTGCAATGCGCGGTCGTAAGGGGCGGTGGAACAGATCGCCGCGAGCGGCGCCGGTGGTCGGATGCGCGGGGCGGGCAGGGTGATCTCTTCGAGCGCGGGCACATGCCGTTCCTCGAACCGATCGACGCCGAAGAGACGACGGAAATTCGCAAGCGAAGCTGCCTCTTCCTCCGCGGTCATGGCAACGCCCGCGAACCCCCAGCCGAAGAATTTGCGCCGGGGGGTCAGCTCCCGGCTCCATCGGCGCCGGCGCGGCGGCGATCGCGCGCGTCACGGAAACGGAACAGTCCCCCGATCAGCGGCAGGAACCACGGATTGCCGCGGTAGAAAGGAAAGTCGGGAAAGTTCTCCTGGTCGAAGGCGGAGGCACGGTTGGCCCCGCTGGCGATCTTGCGCGCCGTCTGCCAGCCGAGATACGTCATCATCGCGATGCCGCTACCGTTGCAGCCGAGGCAGTAGTGCATGCCGTTCTCGCGTCCCATATGCGGCAATGCATCGAAGGTGAAGGCGACGTTGCCGCTCCAGGCATGGGTGATGCGCGTCTCGCGAAGTTGCGGGAAGCGGTGGGTCATGAAGCGATGCAGAATGGGTGCGGCGACGGTGGGATCGACCAAGGTGAAACGGGCGCGGCCACCGAAGATGAGCCGCCTGCCGTCGGGCGACATCCGATAATAGGTGAGCACGCGGGGCGTATCGGAGATGGTGCGGCCGTTCGGGATCAGAGTGCGGGCGAGATCCTCGGGCAACTCTTCGGTTGCGATGATGTGGCTGGCAACCGGAATCAGGCGGCGCCTGAGAGTGGGCGCGATCTCGCCGGTGTAGCCGTTGGTCGCGATGATGACCTCGCTCGCTGCGATGACCCCGCGCGCGGTCTCGAGCCTCCAGGTGCGGTCTCGCGGCAGGGTTGGGTCGTTCAGGATCCGCAAGACCTCCGCCTTCGCCACGACCGGAACACCCTGGCGGCGGCAGGCCTCCAGGAGGCCCTTGAAATAGAGGGCAGGATGGAGCTTCCCGGAGCGCTCGACAATCATTCCTCCATAATAATAATCACTGGCGATCTCCTCGTGCTGGCGCGAGCGCGGCAGCATGCGGGCACCGGATGCGGCATCGTCGTTCAGTGCGTCGAGCCGTTCCTCGAGTGCGCGATAGTGGGCGGGGGTGAAAGCGCCGACGAAGCGGCCGCGCTTCTCCCAAAAGCAGGCGATGTTCTCGCGCGCGATCAGGGTATCGACCAGGCCGAACGCATCGGAAGCGGCGCCGAGGAGGGCGCGGCGGCGCTCTGGCAGAAGCGCGTGCCGCCGCCCGGTGAAACTTTTGCCGACATTCACGCCACCACTCACCGCCCCACCGTTGCGCGTGCTGGCGCCGCCGCCGGGGAGCCCGGCTTCCAGCACGGTGACCTCGATCCCGGTGCGCGCGAGTTCGAGCGCGGCGGCCAGCCCGGCATAGCCCGCGCCGATCACGGCGATTCGGGTCTGCCGCGGCAGGGCCTCCTCTTCGCCAGTGCTCGGGCGCCAGGCCTCCCACCAGTAGGGAAGCGGCTGGAAATCGGGGTGGAAGAGAGGGGGCGCCGGCACGGCTCCGAGCATGCCCCCGGCGCGGTGAATTGGCGATCCCGGGCCCGGGGGACTCGATGATTGCGGGGGTCTGCCCCGCACGCGGCCATTGGCGAGCCTTTGGAATCCCATCCTAATGAAGTTCGGGGTCTGGGGCCTCGACGGCGCGGGGCCTCGGCCCCATCTCCCGGTCTCATCTCCCCGGTCTCATCTCCCCGGTCTCATCTCCCCGGTCTCA
>JBOHMK010000120.1:0-7446 GCA_050730115.1 Acetobacteraceae bacterium | reverse complement strand
GCGCAACGTGAAGCGCTGGCAGCAGCAGGCAATACACTCGCTCACCTCGGCATCTCGCCCACATATATGGGCCCCGCGCAACTTGCGCGGGGCGACCTTCATGGCGCGCGCGTCCTGATCCTGCCCGGCACGATCGTCCTCTCGGACGCCGATATCCAGGTGATCCGCACCTTCGCCGCCGCGGGCGGCCGGATGCTGACCGACGCTGAGCCCGGGCTCTTTGATCAGCACGGCAAGCGCAGAGCCGATGCGCCGCTTGCTCATCTCTTCACGAGCGCAAGAGCCGCAATCCTGCCACTCAGCGATCGTGCCGCCATGCGTACGGAACTCGCTGCGGCTATGGTCAAACCGGAATTTCCGGTTTCAGTATCCGATGCAACAACCTACGCATTCACCACTGGTCGGGCGATCATCATCGCCGTCCAACGCGAGTTCAGCGCGGATGCCACGCGCGAGAATCTCACCGTGACCTTGCCGCGCCCGTTCGTTGTTACCGACCTCCGAACCGGCGTAACCCTGGGGCGTCTCAGCACAGTTCCGCTCACGCTTGATCCTGTCACACCGGCAGTGCTGCGCCTGACATCGCCCTGATCCTTGCGGCCTCATCCATCCGGCTCATCCTTCCGGCCGCATCCGTGCAAAAGTTTACGGCAACGAGCGCGGAGCCCTGCCGGGGGGAGAATCAAATGAGGCGCGGTGGCGGTTGCGTGCTGCACTCATCCAAACCCGCCGCCCGGCGCCCCGCGCGCGACGATCTCTTCCAGTGTCCTGCCCCCGTCGGTTGTTGCCGCCAGCAACAACCGTAAGGGATCAGCAGGCCACCGAAAACAAAAAGCCCGTACCCCCCATCGCGCGCAGGTGACTCGCACGGCAGCAGAGCGTAGGGCGTGTGTGGACGCCCCCACTGGTGCAAGGGTGAGTGGGAGAAAATACTGATTCGATGCGGTAAGCGTTCGTGTGTTCGGCATCACACGAAGGTGGTCATTGTCAAGCTCGATGACGCATTATCCTCCGTGCTCCGTTCCCTGCGGATGACATCGTTCGTCCAAGGCAGAGCTCTCGTCTTGCAGGGTTCTCCCTGCGACCCTCACATCCGGCGGAACCGGGTCCCGCCACTGTCCCGCATTCGGGACGGGAGCGCTCCAGGAGGATGGCACCACTCTGTTTACTCCCCCACCGGGGCTGCCGACCCACTGTGCATGAAACCACACCATAGCTCGCAATGTCATTGCGAGGAGCGTGAGCGCGTCTCTTCACGCGCGAGGCGCGACGAAGCAATCTCGGCCCCGCCAGGACTCCCGCGAACCGCCACCGCAAAGCCGCCGATCATCAGCGTTCCCCGCGCCAGCTTCTTTTTAGTGCCAGGACTCGTACGCGACTGATACGGCCCCCAACTGCACCATCCATTCCCGCCCCCGCTTTCCCTGTGGGCTACGGGATCGAAACGCACATCGCAGCGATCAGTTATGAAAACCCTCTCCGCCCCCCAGGGATCGAGAAACGGGGCGGAGAGGGCAGGGTGAGGCGGGGGCGGGCGTTGAATCATGTAAGAACAAAGGCGAGTACTGGCGCTCCGCAGTCCCCGGCTATCGCTCCCGCACTCGACCCGCAAGTGCCGCCGCCACCTCCGCCACGACGCCGCTCCACGCCCCGGGCGCAGCCTGCCGGAACAGCCTGACCGAGCGGTACCACGGCGAGTCCTCCCGCCCCGTGAGCCAGCGCCAGTCGGGGCCATGCGCCAGCAAAATCCAGGTCTCCTTGCCGAGCGCGGCGGCGCAATGCGCAACCGAAGTATCGACCGTGATGACCAGATCCAGCACCTCGATCAGCGCCGCCGTGTCCGCAAAATCGGCAAGTTCCTGAGAGAGATCGAGGAGTCCCGGAAATTCCTTGCCGTCTTCCGCACGCGCTCCTCTCTGTAAACTGACGAACGTTATGCCACCCTCTGCCAGGAGCGGCCGCAACGCACCGATCGGCAAGGAGCGGCGACGGTCATTCGAATGCAGCGGATTCCCTGCCCAGGCGAGGCCGATCGCTCTCTCCCCTCGCAGTCGCTCCCGGTAGCGCCGCACCCGCTCCGGGTCGGCGGCAAGATAGCGGCCGGGCGATGGAATCGTTTCGAGCGTCGTTGCGAACCGGTGCGGCAGGCTCATCTGGTTGACCCAGCAATCGTACGGCGGCAGCGCCGAGCCCTTCGCCACCGCCGCCTCGAGCCCTGGCATCATCGCCGGCGGTTGGCGTGCCATCAGCGGCACCAGCGCCGCATCGCACGCCAACACTATGCGCGCCCCGCGCGCCGCAAGCAGAGGCAGATAGCGCGCGAACTGGATGGTATCGCCGAACCCTTGCTCGGCATGAACGAGGATGGTGCGTCCCTGCAACTTCTCTCCTTGCCACACCGGCCCCTCGGGATCGGGATAGAGGCGGGCGAACCGCTCATAGCCCTTGCGCGCCTCGTACTTTTCCCATCCGCGCGGGTAGTCGCCCTGGAGCAGCCGCGCGATGCCCTCGTTCCAGTGCGCCTGCACGAACTCAGCGTCGAGCGCCAGCGCCGCCTCGCAGGCCGCAATCGCCTCCTCGAGCCGCCCTTCGGCCGTCAACAGATAGCCAAGACTCGCGTGCGCCTCGACCAGCTCCGGCTCGAGCGCGATCGCCCGCCGGCATGAAGCCTCCGCCTCGCCGAGCCGGTCCTCCTCAGCCAGCAGGTTGCCGAGATTAAGGTGCGCCTTGGCGTGGGCGGGCTCCCTCGCGATCGTCCGCTCGAGCCCGGCAATCGCCGCCGGCCCGGCCCCGAGCCCGGTCAGCGCCATCGCCCGCAGGAACTCTGCCTCGATGAGATCGGGTGCTACGAGTGCCGCGCATTCCGCCGCTACCAGTGCCTGCGCCGGCCGCTCCGCATGAAGGAGGCTCGCCGCAAGTCCCGCATGTGCCGCGCCGTGCCGGGGCTCCGCAGCAATCGCCGCCCGGTATGCCGAGATCGCCTCTTCGGTTCTCTTGAGCGCGAGCAGCGCCGCACCCCGGGTCGTCTCCGCAGCCGCCTCGGTCTCTCCGGCCGCACCGCTGACGGCGATCTCCGCCTCCGTGAGCGCAGCCTCCGCGTCGCCCGCTTCGCGAAGCGCATTCGAAAGATTGATTCTTGCGCCCAGGTGGCTCGGCCAACGCGCGAGCAGGGCACGGTAGCGCGCGATCGCCTCCGCTCGCGCTCCGCTTCGATGAAGCGCATTGGCGTGCGCGAACCAGGTCTCGGCATCGTCCGGGCGAACGGCGACCGCTCGCGAGAGCAACCGCTCCGCCTCGGCCGCCCGCCCCGTCGCAAGCAGCAGCATGCCCAGGAGAAAGAGCGCGTTGGGCTGGCTCGGTGCTCGTGCCAGCACGCGGGCGTAGCGAGCCTCCGCCGCCACCAGGCGCCCAGCCTGGTGATCGGCGAGCCCGGCGGCGAGATCCGCAAGAATCCCTGCCTCGGCAATCTCGGCTTCGGCAGGGGCAAGCGAATACGAGGGCATTTTGGCCCGGCACGTTTTTCGTCCAGCGCTTTTATCTGCCCGCGATGAACAAAGAATGAAGCGAGAGCCAACCCCGTCCGGTCCGCGAAACCGCCTTCACGCCGCTCGCGCCGGCCTCGCTTGCCGATACACTTCCATCTCGAACGCACCATAAAGGTCGAGCACGTTGGCATCCGCGAACGGCAGGATCTGTGTCAGTATGACGCCCGCGACCCGGCTCACCGGATCGATCCAGAAATAGGTGTTCCCGAGCCCCGCCCATGTGAGGCTCTCCGCGGCCCGCCGGTCGGGCACCGCCTCCGTGCTGATCATGAAGCCAAAGCCCCATTTCTTCACCATGCCGGGAAAGAACTCGGCGTCGTTGGTCGCCGCCGGCGCGGAGGTCTTCATGCCAATCACGTTGAGCGGCCCCATCTGGTTCTGCACCATCAACGCCACCGTCTCCGGGCGAAGCACGCGGGCACTGGCAAGCTCACCCCGATTGAGGATCATCCGGCAGAACGCAAGATAGTCTCTCGCTGTCCCGTAGAGTCCGCCGCCTCCCATGTGGAACTCCGGCTCCTGTGGCAGCCCGAATGCCATCGGCGAAAGTTGCCCGTCGGTGGCCCGTGCGTGCATCGAGGCCAGCCGCGGCCGCTGATCGGGTCTGATCCGGAATGTCGTTTCCGTCATGCCGAGCGGGGCGAACAGATGCTCCGCGAGGTAGGCATCGAGCCTCTCTCCGCTCAACGCCTCTATCAGCTTCCCCACGTAGTCGATGTTGATGCCATACTCCCAGCGGGTGCCCGGATCGGCAACCAGCGGTGTCATCAACGCGCGATTTTCGCAACTGGTGATGCCAGGAAGGCCGGTATATTTCAGATACCGTACGATGTCCTGGTTCCAGAGTTCGTAGCTGAAACCTGCGGTGTGCGTGAGCAGGCGTCTCAGCGTCACCTTTCCCCGCGCCGCCCGCAGCCGCGGCGCACCCGATGCGTCCCACCCCTCCAGTACGTTCGGCGCCGCCAACGCCGGCAGGATCCCGCCCAGGTCCTGGTCCAGTGTCACCTGGCGGCGTTCGACGAGTTGCATTGCCGCCGCCGAGACCAGCGCCTTGGTCATCGACGCAATCCAGAACACGGTATCGCCGGTCATCGCCTCCGGCCTGGAAATGTCACGCCTGCCAAACGCACCCAGATAGATCTCCCCGTCCGGCAGCACCGCGGTCGCGACCACGCCGGGGATCTCGCCCTTCGCCACCGCCTCGCTCAGCACCCTGTCGATCGGTTCGTTGTTCATCGGGCGATCTCTCCCTCGGCGCGCAGCATCCGGATCGCTTCACCGAACGCTGCCACGGTCGCGCTGACCTCCGGCTCTCCGTGCGTTGCAGAAACGAACCCGCTGATCCGCCCGTTCACGTCAACGCCGTTCAGTAACAGCGCCAGCCGGAGCCGCCGCACCAGCTTCTCCGGCTGCTTCTTCAATTCTGCCGCTGCGACCTGATGAGGATCGAAGTCTCGGGGATCGATCGTTCGTCGCTCCGGATTCAGGAACACATGGAAGCCGGAGCTGGTCCCGTACGCCGCCCAGCCCAAATGTTCCTCCGCGAATGTGCCGTTCAGTGCCTCCCGGAGCCGGGTTGCCGTCGCATCGGCCGCTGCATTCGCCTGGCCTTTGGCAACGATCGCGAGTGTGGCCGCCCCGGCCGCGGCCGTTACCGGGTTGGCGTTGAAGGTGCCCGGATGCTGGATCTTTTCCTGTCCGGCACGCGCCATTGCCGCGAAATCGAGCCGATCCAGCACCGCTGCCCGCCCGGCGACCACCCCTCCCGGCAGCCCGCCGGCGACGATCTTGGCATAGCTTGCGAGATCCGGGACGACGTCGAACGCCACCGCCGCACCGCCCGGCGACACCCGAAAACCGGTCACCACTTCATCCAAAATCAGGAGCGCGCCGTGCCGCTCCGTCACCCTTCGCAGCGTGCGCAGGAACTCGGGGCGCACGGGCACCTGTCCGAATGCCGCTCCGGTCGGCTCGATGATCGCCGCGGCAATGTCCGGATCGGCCGCGAACGCCGCCTCGAGCCCGGCCTCATCGCCGGCCTCCAGCAGACGGACCTTGGCCGGGATCCCGTCGACCACGCCAACCGTCGGCGTGCCGTCGAAATGGCTCGTGTAGCCCGAGGTCATGTGGTCGTGCCACCCGTGGAAGTGGCCCTTGAACCGCACCAGGGTGTTGCGCCCGGTGAACGCCCGGGCGAGCCTCACCGCCATCAGCGTGGCCTCGGTTCCAGAGGAGGTGAATCGCACGCGCTCGACGAACGGCACCAGCCGCCGGATCGCCGCTGCCCACGCGACCTCACCCGGATGATTGGCACCGAAATGCGTCCCCGCTCCGAGCGCCGTCTCGACCGCCCGCATCACGTCCGGATGCCGATGGCCGAGCAGCAGCGCACCATGACCGCCGAAGTAATCGACATATTCGTTGCCATCGACGTCCCATTTGCGCGGCCCCGCTGCCCGCGCAACATAAATCCCGTAGGGGTCGATATTCCGCCCGTCATGCGCGATGCCGCTCGGCAGCAGTTCCAGGGCCTCTCTCGCCAGCGCCGCCGAGCCGGGCGTGCGGGCGCGATATGCGGCAACGATGCGCGAGTTGGTGCGAACGGTCTCGAGCGGCTGGTCCATCTTGCTGATCCTGACCTTGACGTGATGCGTGCGGCGAACGGTGATAGCCACTATGCGCCGTGCGGCGGCGCCTGGGGAGGGCCGGACATGCATGATCTTGTGCTCAAGGGCGGACGGGTGATCGATCCTGCCCGGAATTTCGATGCCGCCGCCGACGTCGCTTTCACGGCGGGCAAAGTCGCCGCCCTCGGCCCCGACCTTGGGCCCGCAGCCGACGTCCGAGACGCGTCCGGCCTGATCGTCGTGCCCGGTCTGATCGATCTCCATACGCACGTCTATTGGGGTGGCGCCTCGCTCGGCGTCGACCCGGACGCCTACGCCAAGCCGTCAGGCATCACCACCCTGATCGATGCGGGTACCGCAGGTGCGGCCAACATCGCGGGCTTCCGCCGCCACGTGATCGAACAGGCCGAAGTCCGCATCCGCCCGTTCCTGCACATCTCCTTTCCCGGGATTTACGCTTTCAGCCGTTATTTCATGGTCCCGGAATCGGCTGATCTTCGTCTGCTCAATCCCGAGGCCTGCCGCGATGCAGCGGCCGAGCATTCGGATCTCGTCGTCGGCATCAAGGTCCGGCTCGGCCGCTCCGGGTCCGGCGATTCCGGCATCGCACCGATGGACATCGCCCTCGAAGTGGCCGCACGGCTCGACCTCCCGCTGATGACCCATCTCGACACGCCGCCACCCGCACGCGGCGAGGTGATGCAGCGGCTCCGGCCGGGTGATATTCTCACCCACTGCTTCCGCCCCTGGCCGAACGCCCCGGTGGCGCCGGATGAAAGCGTGCAGGCGGATGTGCTCGCCGCACGCCGGCGCGGCGTGATCTTCGATATCGGCCACGGCAAAGGCTCGTTCGGCTTCGCAACCGCCATGGCGATGATGAAACAAGGCTTCCTGCCGGATGTGATTTCGTCTGACGTGCACGTGCTCTCGATCGAGGGTCCGGCCTTCAACCTTCTCGAGACGATGTCGAAGTTCTTGCACCTCGGCATGCCGCTTACCGAAATCATCCGCGCCTCTTCGATCAATGCCGCCCGCGCCGTCCGCCTCTCCGATCGCGGCACGCTGCAGCCTGGCCTGCTCGGCGACGCGACATTGCTCGCGATCGAGGAGGGAAGCTTCACTTTCACCGACGTGCTCGGCGAGCAAATGCACGGCAGCCGGCGCTTCGTCTGCCGCGGTGCCGTTCTCAACGGAAAGTGGTGGCACTAAAACGGCACCGCAAAGGCGAGGATGACCGTCCCCTCGCCCTCTGCCGGGTACCCAACGCGCTCGCG
>JBOHMK010000119.1:0-1854 GCA_050730115.1 Acetobacteraceae bacterium | reverse complement strand
CCTTCGATCCGACCGAGCCATGTCCGACCCAACCCTCGACTTCGTCACGCTTGCAGAACGGCCAGACCTGATCGTTGCCGTCCGATCCTGGCTCGCCGGCCGCCATGCGAGCCCTGCCGCCCCGGAGAGGTGCTTCGTCCTGTTGGCCGGAGGGATTCCGGCCGGCACTGCGAGCCTGACCGCACGCGGCTTGGCGAGCCGCCCCGACCTCACCCCCTGGCTTGCCAATCTGTTCGTTCCGCCGGCGTTGCGCGGCCGTGGCCATGCCGCCCGCCTGGTCGCCCGGGTTGAGGCTGCGGCGTGGGTCGCACGCATCCCGGCGCTCTGGCTGGTCACGCGCTCCGCCCGAGGCCTCTATGCGCGCCTCGGCTGGCAGGAGATCGGGCCCGCGGATTATTACGGTGAGCCGGCCATACTGATGCGCCGCGATCGCCGCCCCGCCCGGGAGGAGACGCTTCAGAATCCGAAGCCGTACACGGCCGAATCCGCGGCGACGTAGATCCGCCCACCGCCCACTACAGGGGTCTCGAAGCGGCGCACGAGGCCCATCGGATGGCTGGTGAACAGCAGCTTCCCATCACTGCCGCGGAAGGCACGCAGCCGCTCGTCGCCCTCGGCGCCCACCGCCCAGACGACGGGGTCCGCCCCGTTTTCCGCGGTGGTCACGATCGGCGCACCCAGCCCGTGTTCTTCGGCGCACCATGCAACCGAGATCCTCGGCCCCGGTCCGATCTTCAGCGCGACCAGGTCGCCCGCTTCGCCCGCGGGGCAACCGGCGCCCTCGCCCTGGAACACCACGAACTCGTCCGCACCGATGGGAAAACCGGCGGGTGACGTCCGGATCGGAACCGTGGAGACGTGCCGTTCGGCCACTTGGCCGCCGACGCCGCCGAGGTTGCTGCGATCCAGCAGGTACGCGTTGCCGTCCTTGCCGAGTTGGAGAACGAACTCGTTGCCGACCAGCATCGGATTGGTGGCGCCGAGATCGAGATCCCGCGCGTCCAGTTGGTGCCAGTTGGATGGGGCGAAATAATCCTGCGGCCGGCCCGAGAAATGCCCATCCAGCCCGAGCCGGATCACGGCCTCGCCGCCTGCCCAGAGTCGGGCGCCGAAGGTGTTGCCGGTGGCGACGAACAAGGATTGCCCGTCCGAAATCATCCCGCCCGGCGCCCAGATCCCGCCGCCCGGCGCCGCAGTTGCAAAGCTGGTGTCGAGATCGGGATGCGTCTCGTCAACGCCGACCACCCAGCCGTGATAGTAGCGGCAATCGCCGAAATGCCCTGCGTAGGTCACGAACACCCGGCCCCCAGCGACCGATAGTGCGCTCCTCTGGCCCTGGTTCGCGGCGACGAAGAGCTGCTGCCGGGCCTCGAGTGCCAGCCCTACGCTCAGCGGCCAGCCCGGCCTGATCCGCCCATCATCGAGGCTGAGCGCGAAGATCATCTGCTGTGGTACGCGATCGTGCCGCAGGACCATCGCGGCGACATAGACGACGCCGCGATCGATCACCGGGGTTCCGGTGATCCCCAGCGGGTCGATGTCCCCGCAAGGAAGTGCCGAAGGCGGGACGGGCGGACCGAGAACCGCGCGCCAGATCAGATTCCCGTTCGCGGGGTCGAGTGCTGCAACCGCGTTCTGCTCGGTCGCCACGATCAGCATCGCCGGGGCACTCGCCGACCTGACATAGAGCGGCGCTGCGTAGACCGGGCCGGAGATCGGTGCATGAAGTTCCGGCGCCGGCTCTATTGCGCTCACCTTTGCGGGCGTGAGACCGGGCACGACGTAGCGCCCGCTGCGCGCCGAATCGGCGTGGTACTGCACCACCCCCTCTCCACTGTCCGCGGCGCGCCCGAC
>JBOHMK010000118.1:0-3936 GCA_050730115.1 Acetobacteraceae bacterium | reverse complement strand
CGCCCAGGAATCGAAAAACTCGCCGCGCCGGAATCCACCCCGCGCAGATCCGTGCACAATCGCCGGCAGGTGTTGCAATTCGGACCCACCCCCGCCGATGCTACCCTAATTGACGACAGGCCCTAGTCCTGGCGGTAATTCGGTGCCTCGCGGGTGATCGCAACGTCGTGGACATGGCTTTCGCGCAGGCCTGCACTGCTGACGCGACGGAAACGGGCGTTGCGCTGCAAATCGGCGATCGAAGCCGATCCGGTATAGCCCATGCCGGCGCGCAGGCCGCCCACGAGCTGGTGGATCACCGTCGCGACCGGACCTTTGTACCCGACCCGCCCCTCGATCCCTTCGGGCACCAGTTTGAGCTGGTCGTTGATCTCCTGCTGAAAATAGCGGTCGGCAGAGCCGCGCGCCATCGCGGCCAAGCTTCCCATTCCCCTGTAGGATTTGTAGCTGCGACCTTGATACAGAAACACTTCTCCAGGCGCTTCATCGCTGCCGGCCAGGAGGCTCCCGATCATTACCGCATCGGCCCCGGCGGCGATCGCCTTGACGATGTCGCCGGAGGTGCGCACGCCGCCATCGGCGATCGCCGGGACCCCGTGCTCGTGGCAGGCGGCCGAGGCCTCCATCACCGCGGTGAACTGCGGCACGCCGACGCCCGCGATCACCCGCGTCGTACAGATGCTGCCCGGGCCGATGCCGATCTTCACCCCATCGGCGCCGGCCGCGATCAGGGCGCGCGCTCCTTCGGCAGTGGCGACGTTACCGGCCATCACCTCGACCGAATTCGAGAGCCGCTTGATGCGCTCGATGGCACCGAGCACGGCGGCCGAATGGCCGTGCGCGGTATCGACCACGATCACGTCCGCTTCGGCTTCGATCAGCGCGTGGGCGCGCTGCCAGCCGTCATCACCGACCCCGGTCGCGGCGGCGACGCGCAACCGGCCGAGCGCGTCTTTGTTGGCCAGCGGATGCTTTTCCGCCTTGTCCATGTCCTTGACCGTGATCAGGCCGATGCAACGATAAGCTTCATCGACGACGAGCAGCTTCTCGATACGGCGCTTATGCAGCAGCCGACGAGCTTCTTCGGGGTCGACGTCCGCGGGAACCGTGACGAGGTGTTCGCGTGTCATCAACGCATCGACCCGCAAATTCGGATCGGTTGCAAAGCGCACGTCGCGGTTGGTGAGGATGCCGACGAGGCGGCCGCTTTCGCGCTCGACCACTGGCACGCCGCTGATGTGGTGGCCGCTCATCAGGGCCTGCGCATCGGCCAGCGTCTGGTCGGGAAAAATCGTGAGCGGGTTCACGACCATTCCTGATTCGAATTTTTTCACCTGGCGAACGGCTGCCGCCTGCTCGGCCACAGAGAGGTTTTTGTGGATCACGCCGATGCCGCCCTGCTGGGCCATGGCGATCGCCATCGGCCCCTCGGTCACCGTATCCATCGCGGCCGAGATGACCGGGATATTCAGCGGAATCGAGCGGGTCAGGCGGGTCTCGGTGCGGGTCGCCGCAGGGAGTACCTGGGAGAACGCCGGCACCAGCAGCACGTCGTCGAAGGTGAGCGCTTCGGTGATCGCGGAGAGTATTTCTCGCGCGGGCGGCGGCAATGTGATGTCGGGGGCCATGGCGGGGTCTCTCTTACCGCATTGGCGGTTCCACATAGGCGCCGAAGCGAAATGGCGCAACCGCTGCGGTGAAGAGAGGCGGAAGCGCCGGCGCGGCCGCACTCAACCCGGCACGCGGAAGCCCATGGCAACCAGATAGAGTTCGCGGGACTCGGGGCGGCTTGCCGGCGGCTTGGCGTGGCGGACCGAAACAAAGCGGCGCTTGAGGGTGCTGAGGAACGATGCTTCCGCGCCACCCTGGAAGAGCTTGACGACGAAACTCCCGCCAGGGTTGAGTACGTCCGCGGCACGCTCGAAGGCAAGCTCGGCGAGCGCCATGATGCGCAGATGATCTGTTGCTGCATGGCCGGTGGTGGCAGGCGCCATGTCCGAGAGGACGAGGTCGGCCGCGCCGCCGATCAGTGGTCGAAGCCTTTCGACAAAGTCAGGATCCGCGGCGTCGGCCGTGAGAATGAAGGCTCCCGCGATGGGCTCGATTGGCAGAAGATCGATTGCGACGACGCGTCCCGCGCCCAGAGCGAGTGCGGCTTGTGTCCAGCCGCCCGGCGCGGCGCCGAGATCGAGCACCTTGGCTCCCGGCCGGACCAGGTGGAATCGATCGTTCAATTCCAACAACTTGTAAGCGGAACGTGAGCGAAGCCCCGAGGCTTTGGCGGCGGTCACGTAGGGATCGTTGAGCTGGCGCGCAAGCCAGCGCTGCGAGGAGGCCGAGCGGCCAGCGGCAGACGCGAGGCGAACGCGGCTCTTGCGGGAGGCCGCCGGGCGGTCCTTCACGGCGAGTGCCCTGCCCCCGAAGTTGGCTGAATAACGATTTTGCGGCGTCCGCCAGGACAATACGCGGGGCTCTGCCCCGCACGCGGCCATTGGCAAGCCTTTGAAATCCCATCTTTTGAAGTTCGGGGGTCTGGGGCCTCAGGCTCCCCAAGGTCCCATTGAGGGCCAAGGGCGGAGCCCTTGCCCTGGCTTATCAGCAAACTCCTAATGGTGCGCGCCTGCGCGTGGGCGGCGATGGCCGCGGATGACGCGCAGAAGAAGGCCCTCTCTGAGGCCGCGGTCGGCCACGATGATCTCCGCGGCCGGCCAGGTTCGGAGAATGGCGGCGAAGATTGCTGCCCCAGGCAGGACGAAGAGAGCGCGATCAGGACCGATACAGGGATGGCTTACGAGGCCGGCGTGGTCGAGGGCGGCCACTTGCGCGAGTGCCGAGAGGGCGGCGGCGCGGCTCAGATGCGTGCCGTCCACCAGGCTCCGCCGATAGCGTGGCAGCGCCAGCGCAATTGCGGCCATCGTCGTCAGGGTTCCGCTGGTGCCGAGAAGAAGCACGCTCCCGTTCTGCCCCTGGCGGATTTCGCGCGCGATGCAATGCACCGCTTCGAACGGCGCCAGCAGAGCGGTGGTCTCTGCGGTCATGGCGACATAGCCGCCTGCCGTTATTGCGGCCCGGCCGTACCGCTCGGTGAGCGTGACGACCCCGACCGGGATCGAGGCGCAGCCGATCAGGCTCGGCCGACCTGCGGCGTCGAGCCGGAGCCAGGCAAGTTCGGTGGATCCGCCGCCGATATCGAACAAGAGCGCCCTCGTCGGGATCGCGCCGACGGCACGGGGGGAACGTTGCAGCAACGAGGCGCAGCTCTCGATCGCCAGGAGCGCCTCTTCGCGTGGCGAGATGATGGTAATGGCAAGCCCTGTCTCACGCCGGGCACGGGCGAGGAATTCCTCGCCGTTCGCGGCCCGCCGGCAGGCCTCGGTGGCGACCGCCGCGATCGCTGCGGGATGCCAGCGGGCGAGGCGCGCGGCGCAGCTGGCAAGGGCGATCAGCGCCCGATCCATGGCCGCCGGATCGAGCCGCCCGGCCTCCTCGAGGTGCTCGCCCAATCTTACCGTCCGGCTGAAGCTGTCCAGCACGACGAAGCCACGGCCAGCCGGCCGGCCAACCAACAGACGGCAGTTGTTGGTTCCGAGATCGAGCGCCGCGAAAGCGGCGACGCCATCCCGCGCGGACACCTCGGACGAGGGGCGGAGGCTGCGAGAGGCGGGGGGCGAAATGACGGCAGATTCGACCATGCAACGATGCCGGGTGGCGGACCCATGATCGACCCGCAACCGCCTGAACGGCAAGCATCGATTTGCCGGCGACCGGCCTCCGTGCTATCGCGCTCCGGGCCGCGCCTTGGGGGATAGTTTAGCGGTAGAACTCCCGGCTCTGGACCGGGCAGCCTTGGTTCGAATCCAGGTCCCCCAGCCACGAAATTCGCCGAAGTTCATCAATATCTTGCTGTCATAGGTCGATCCTGGACTCGAACATGGC
>JBOHMK010000117.1:0-21739 GCA_050730115.1 Acetobacteraceae bacterium | reverse complement strand
TCGCAAGGGGGCAGGCCACTAGGTTCACGAGTACGTGATTCGAAGCCGAATCGCAACTCGGGCGCTTTGATATCAGAAACCGCGCACGAGTCCCATATTTCGTGATTTCAGCCAGGAAAATAGATCGGGCGGTCTGTTTCTCCCTGGCGCTGCGAAGCCGATCAGCGGACCGACCCTACGCAGCCTTTGTCAGACCCGGTAGCGCGTGCGCCAAGCCAAACCGGCTTCGGTTGCCGTGGCGGGGCGGTACTCGCAGCCGACGAAGCCCCTGTAGCCGATCGCGTCGATCCGCCCGAAGACGTACTCCCAGCCGATCTCGCCGCTGCCCGGCTCGTGCCGCTCCGGCACGTCAGCGATCTGCATATGGGCGATCAGCGGCAGAAGCTTGGCCATCCGGCGGGTCACGTCGCCCTCGGTGATCTGGCAATGATAGATATCGAACTGCAGGGCGACTGTACCCGCGCCGACGGCGGCGATGATCTCGGCTGCCTGGCGCGTTGTGTTCAGAAAATAGCCTGGCATGTCGTGATGGTTGATCGGCTCGATGAGAAGCTTCACCTTTGCCCGCGCCGCCTCATGCGCCGCCCAAGCGAGATTGGCGGCGTAGACGGAGGTCGCGGTGAGATGGCTGACGCCTGGCGGGAGGATGCCGGCCATGACGTGCACCTGCCCGCAATGCAGCGCGGCGGCGTAATCGAGCGCGCGCGAGAGGCCCTCGCGGAACTCGGCTTCGCGCCCTGGCACCGCCGCCAGCCCGCGTTCTCCCGCCGCCCAGTTCCCGGGTGGGGCGTTGAAGAGCACCTGGCTCTGCTTGTTGTCCTTCAGCCGGGCGGCGATTTCCGGCGCGGGAAATTCGTAAGGGAAGAGGTATTCGACGGCGTTAAAGCCGGCTTTGGCCGCACGCTCGAAGCGGTCGAGGAAGGGGACCTCGGTGAACATCATCGAGATATTGGCGGCCAGTTGCACCATCCGTGACTTCCTTTCGCGCGCGGCATCGAGGTTACGGCAGTTCGGGCCGACGGCAAAGCGAGGGCCGGGAATCGGGCGCGGGCGAGGCAAACGCGCCGCTCGCCTGACCGTGCGAAGGAGGCTCAGATGCGGCCGCTCACCGCCGCACTGAGCATGGAAAGCCTTGCTCCGATGCCGCGGTGGAGTGGCGGCGATCCGAGGCGGCGGAGGTCGCCTTTTGCGAGCACAGCGGGCAGGGCCGCCGGCAACGCGGCGCGCGGCAGCGGCAGAGAACGTGCCTCGGCGAACCAGCTTTGCGCTTCCTCGGCCAAGACGCGGCGCACCGAAAGGAGGGAGGCCGCCGCGGGCACCGCCGCGACCGCGGCGGCTGACAGCCCGTGCGCGGCGAGCAGGTCTTTCGGCAGCAGCACGCGCCCACGGCGTGCCTGAAAGGGGATGTTGCGCAGAACTCCTGCCGCCCCGTAGGCCGCCCCGAAGCGGAGGAGCGACGGCTCCGCCTCAGCGCCCAGGAGCCGGCCGGCCGCCGCGGCGAGGCTGCCGGCCCCGGCGAAGAGATGCTCCCGCCAGGCGGCAACGGTTGGAAAGTCGGGCTCGACCTCATCCTCGCGCGCGGCAATCAGGGCGAGAAGCTTGGCCGGCTCGAGCCGGCCTTCGGCGATCAGGGCCACGAGTGGCGTGGCGACTTCGTGATATCGGAGCGCACCTTCGACAACCTCGCGCCACCAGGCGAGGCGCATCAGCGCGAGGTCAGGCTCGCTTGCGACCTCCGCTGCGCGGGCGATTTCGTGGTTGAAGGCATAGAGCACAAACAAGGCTTCCCGCGCGGCGGCGGGGGCGAACAGGGTTGCCAGGTAGCGGTCCGGGTCGTGCGTTCTGACGAGCGCCGCCGGCGCGCTTAAAACGGGCGGCATCGGCGGCCAGTTCGCCGACCGCAACGCCTTTGAGCAATGATCAACATGCTCATCCGGAACACTACCCTTTAATTGCAGTGGGTTCTCTCTCGCCTTACGTTTGCTGCCCCCGACAGCAAACGTAAGAGGGCAGGACGCTGTCTTGACGCATCCTTTCATGGGTCATAGCTAAGCGAGACGGTGCGACCCAGGGATAATCGGAGGCCGCGCTGCCCGCCCGTGATGCCCATCGATTGGAGATGTCTCATGGCTTTCGAACTTCCCGCCCTGCCCTATGCGCATAGTGGGCTTGCGGCCCACGGCATGTGCCAGGAAACGCTGGAACTGCATCACGACAAGCACCATCAGGGTTATGTCAACGCGCTCAACGGTTTCGTCGAGAAGATGCCCGAGCTCAAGGGCAAGTCGCTCGAAGAGATCGTCGGGCTTTCGCACAACAAGCCCAACATGGCCGGGGTGTTCAACAATGCCGGGCAGCACTGGAACCATACGCAGTTCTGGCCGGCGATGAGCCCGAAAGGCGGCGGCATCCCGGGCAGCCTGGAGAAGAAGATCATCGGCGATTTCGGCTCCGTCGCGGCGTTCAAGGACGCATTCAAGGCGTCGGCGGCCGGCCAGTTCGGCTCCGGCTGGGGGTGGCTCGTGCTCAATGCAAGCGGCAAACTTGCGGTGACGCGCACGCCGAACGGCGCCAATCCGCTGGCGACCGGCGAGGGTAAGGTGCTACTCGGGATCGACGTCTGGGAGCACAGCTATTATCTCGATTTCCGTAACCGGCGTCCCGATTACATCCAAAACTGGCTGGACAAGCTTGCCAACTACGAAGTCGCGGAGGCCCGGCTCGGGGCCGCGTAAGCCGGCTCCCAGCGTTCAGTTCGCCTTCGTCTCGGCAGGGGCTTTAGTGCCCTTGGCCGCCTCCGGCTTGACGATGCTCGTGATAGTTTCCCGCATGATCTGAACGCGCACGTTTGGCGCGATTTCGACTTCGATCTCGCGCGCGCCCTCGCGAGCGCGCTGTACCACGCCGAGGATGCCACCTGCCGTCACGACGTGATCGCCACGCTTGACTGCTGCGATCTGGCGGCGCAGCTCCTTCTGCTTGGTCTGGTGCGGCCGAATCAGCAGGAAGTAAAAGACCGCGAAAATCAGGATCAGCGGCAGGAACGAACCGAACGAGCCGAATAAGTCACTGCTACTGGTGGCAGCCTGGGCAAAGGCCGGGGTAATCAGCATCGAAGGATCCGGGTTGCGATAACGGGGCCGGGACCATACTGTTCAGCCCCTTCACGTCAACCCCGATCCTGCGCGGTGATGGAACAAGCATTGATCGAGTTCATGCGCCGCATCGCCGAAGCGCTCGAGCGGCTGGCCCCGGCGCCCGCAACTCTGAATTTCAAGGCGGCGGACGCTTTTGTCTGGCGCCCGGAGCCACCCGGACTGGCCGCGTTTGGCGCGGTCTCGCGGGTTGAACTGAGCCTGCTCAAGGGGATCGACAGGCAGCGACAGACTCTGCTGGAGAACACGCGCCGGTTTGCCGCTGGCTTCCCGGCCAACAACGCCATGCTGTGGGGGGCGCGCGGCATGGGCAAATCGTCGCTTGTCAAGGCGGTGCACGCGGCGGTGAATTTCCCGCCCGGCAAGCTCGCCTTGGTCGAAATCCACCGCGAGGACATCGCGTCGCTACCAGTTCTCCTGGAATTGCTACGCACAAGCGAGCGGCGCTTCCTGGTGTTCTGCGATGATCTCTCCTTCGAACGCGAGGACACCGACTACAAGGCGCTGAAATCGATTCTCGAAGGCGGCATCGAAGGACGGCCGGCCAATCTGCTTTTCTATGCGACTTCCAACCGCCGCCATCTCATGCCGCGGGAGATGATCGAGAACGAGCGCGCGACCGCTATCAACCCGGCGGAAGCGACCGAAGAGAAAGTTTCACTATCCGATCGGTTTGGTCTCTGGATCGGGTTTCATCACTGCGACCAGGAAACGTATTTCGCGATGATTGACGGCTACGCCGCGCACTACCGGCTTACGATCGAAGCCGAGGCGCTGCATGCGGAGGCGGTAGAATGGTCGGTAACCCGGGGCGCACGTTCCGGCCGTGTTGCCTGGCAATTCATCCAGGACCTGGCCGGCAGGCTAGGCATGGAAGCCCGCGAAGGCGCGGTCGCGGAGAGGCGTGCCAGGGGGTGAAGCACTGGTACCCGAAATCAGACTTGGGTGATACGGGGTAGGGGCCATTCGTGGGATGTCGACGAGCTTGGGCGGTCCCCGAGAATGGCGGGCCTCGCGGTTTCCCGCCTTACATTTTCGCCCTACATTTTCGCTTGTTGCCGGCGGACGCTGGCGGCGCGCCGCTTGAGCGGGGTCATGCCAGGGGTCCGGCCAGCGAGCTTCCTTCGATGGGGAGCCGGACCTTATACCCGATACCCGGAGCATGGAGATGCCTGGGACAGTGGGGGAGGCGCAGGGCCGGCCATTCAGGAAGGGGCAAAGCGGCAACCCGGGCGGGCGGCCGAAACGCGCGGTGGAAATCCAGGCGCTGGCGCGCCGACACACGAGTTCTGCGATCGCGACCTTGCTCGAAATCGCGACGCGCGGCGCGAGCGAAAGCGCGCGCGTCGCAGCGGCGAATGCACTTCTGGATCGCGGCTGGGGCAAGCCCGGATCGGCAGTGCTGGGCGCGAACCTTCCGGACAAGGTCGAATTCACGATCATGCCGCTTCCGGGTTCGGCAGCAGCGGAAAGGGGGCTGGCATCGCGGGGGGGCCCTCGTCCGGGGACGAATAAATCCGCAATTCCAGCGTGACCGGGTTTCGGGCACTGAATCCAGGCTCGCTCGATTTTGGGCGCCCCTCCCGCCACCGGGTGCGCGTGGTCCCAAAAGAGTCCTACCCCGCCATGGGTCGCCCTGGGGTAACCCGTTAGCGGTGACGTGAACACCGGCCGGGCGTTGTTCGTGGTAACTCTGGCCGTGGCACGCTCAGGGTCGCTGTGCCCCTTGGCGATATTCGGCGTGAGCAACGGTGAAAGGCTCGGATGGGTGGCCGGACAGTTTGTTGAGCCGCAGAGGAAGGCCGTGCGAGGAGATTCTGCTCGCTCGGCACGGAGCGGGAAGGTGAGCAGATGCGCCAGCGTCTCGCCTCAGCCTGGCCGAGCGCTGCCATCGTTCGTTCCGCCTGCACAGATCTGACACCGGCGGGGTGAAGACATGTGCGGCTTAGTCGGCCTGATTGCGCCGAGCTGCTTCCACGACGAGACGGCGGTTGCGCAACTGGTAACGAGAATGCGGGATCGGCTCGTCCACCGAGGGCCGGACGATGCCGGGTTATGGATTGATGCGTCCGGTGGTGCGGCGCTCGGGTTTCGCCGCCTTTCCATCATCGACGTCTCGAGCGCGGGTCATCAGCCGATGCTGTCCGGCGATGACCGATTTGCCGTTATCATGAACGGAGAGATCTACAATTTCCAGGACCTGAAACGGGACATCGAATCCGTCTCGGGCGCACGCAATTGGCGCGGCCACTCCGACACGGAAATCCTCGTCGAGGCAATCGCACTCTGGGGATTCGAGGCGGCGATTCGCCGAGCCAACGGCATGTTTGCCGTCGCGGCCTGGGACCGGTGGGAGCGGATTCTCTGGCTCGCACGCGATCGGATCGGCAAGAAGCCGCTCTATTACGGATGGGCGGGCGAGGATTTCGTGTTCAGCTCCGAGGTCAAGGCGCTCTGGCCGCACCCGCGCTTCGATTTCACGATCGACCCGACCGCTGAGATGCACTACATGCAGCTCGGGTACGTTCTCGGCGGGCGCACGATATTCCGGGAGCTGAAGCGGCTACCCAACGGCCATATTTTGAGGCTGACCGAACGAGACTGCGTCCGCCACCAGTTGCCGGCGACGAACGCGTACTGGAATTTACGGGAAATCGCGCTTTCAGGCATCGCGGAGAGAGAGTCAGGGCGGAAAGCCTCTGCCGAGGAGTTCGAGGCCCTGCTGAAGGACGCCGTGCGCATCCGCATGGTCTCCGACGTGCCGCTTGGATCGTTCTTGTCCGGTGGAATCGATTCGAGCCTCGTCACCTCGGTGATGGCATCGGAGTCCACCGACCAAGTCCTCAGCTTCTCGATCGGATTTCACGTCGAAGGCCGAGACGAAGCGCCATACGCGCTCGCCGTCGCAAAGCATATTGGCACGCGGCACGAAGAGCTTTACGTGAACGAGGATGACGTCATCCGTGCGGCTCTCGACCTGCCCACCATATACGACGAGCCGTTCGCAGACGACTCGGCGATACCGACGCTTCTTTTGTGCCGGATGGCGCGCCGGGAAGTGACGGTGGCCCTTTCCGGTGACGGTGGTGATGAGCTGTTCGCCGGCTACGACCGGTACGCCATTGCCGATAAATGGCTCGCCCGCGCGGCGGCGACCCCGGGGCCGGTGCGCTCTTTTGCGGCGGGATCGATTTCTGCAATCGTCCAGCCGATGACCAGCCCGTGGGCAGGACACGCGAACGAACGGCGCTTCGAGCTTTTGCGCAGGCTGCTCGCATACAACGAGCCGGAGCTCTTCAACGAGAGCGTCATGTCGCAGATCTTCCGTCCGGAACGCCTGATGGCCGTGAATGGCGCCTCGGCGCATCCGCTGATGGACGGTGGGTACGCGCTCGGCTGCTCCTCGCCCATCGATCGAATGACATTCATGGATCTCGGGTCCTACCTGATCGACGATATTTTGATGAAGGTCGATCGGGCGAGCATGGCGGCCTCGCTCGAAGTCCGCTGCCCTCTTCTCGACCATCGGATTATCGAACAGTCCTGGCGGTTTCCCGCGGCCGACAAGACCGACGGCAAACGGCACAAGCTCGTGCTGCGCAAGGCGCTTTACAAGCACGTGCCGCCGGCGCTGGTCGATCGACCGAAGTCGGGGTTCGGTGCGCCGGTCGAAGTCTGGTTGCGACGGGAGCTCCGTGACTGGGCGGAAACGCTGATGAGCCGGGACTCCCTCGCTCGGCACGGCATGCTCAATGTCGATGCGTGCCGCGGACTTTGGGAGAATTTTATTGCGCGGGGACGGGGATGGCATCGCGGAATATGGCATGTGCTCATGTTCCAGGCGTGGCATGCCTCCTTACCGGCCGCAGCGGGATCGGCGTGAGGGAAGGGTTACCGAGGTCCTCCATTGCACTACGCGGCGCCGGCAGCGGTTATCGCGATTTGGTGATCCCCTGATGAGTCACTCCGCGGCACCCCTGCAATCTCCGGGATACAGCTTCCCTCGCGAGGCGGAGGCAGCGCGGGAAGTGACGGCCGGCGAATCCTCGATCGTGGCGCGGAGACGCCTCAGAGTACTCGTGTTCACTTCGGTTTTCCCCAATCCGCGCCAGCCGCTGCACGGAACCTTCGTGTTCGAGCGGACCCACCATCTCGCCAATCTTGCCGATATCCGGGTCGTTGCGCCGATTGCCTGGTACCGGGCGCTCAACGGGGGTCCCGACGCCGGCGGGGCGGGCGGTGCGCTTTCGGTTGTGCACCCGAAATTCTGGTATCCCCCGAAGATGCTGCCGGTGGTACGGGGCGTCTTGATGGCGCTCTCGGTCTTTCCGCATGTGCGGCGCCTGCGGGGAGAATTCGACTTCGATCTGATCGATGCGCACTTTGCCTACCCGGACGGATTTGCCGCCGTTCTGCTTGGCCGATGGTTTCGCCGACCCGTGTGCATTACGCTTCGGGGGACGGAAATTCTCCAGTCGCGGACGCGGAGCGGGCGCAGGCTTTGCGACTGGGCGATCAATCGCGCCGAGCGGATAATCGCCGTGGCCAAGACGCTGGCGGAGCGCGCACGTGAGGCCGGGATCCCCGCCGCGCGTATCACGACGATTCCGAACGGAGTGGATGGTGCCCGGTTTCACCCGATAGACCGGGGCGAAGCGCGGCGCGCCATCGGCCTTGCCGAGGCCTGCCGTGTTCTCATCGGGGTCGGCCATATCTCGCCGCGCAAGGGGTTTCAACGGGTGATCCGCGCTCTTCCGCGGGTTCTGGA
This sequence comes from Acetobacteraceae bacterium, assembly GCA_050730115.1. Taxonomy (GTDB): domain Bacteria; phylum Pseudomonadota; class Alphaproteobacteria; order Acetobacterales; family Acetobacteraceae; genus JAKAWQ01. The sequence goes on along the minus strand of JBOHMK010000117.1, from coordinate 13,816 downwards.
GGCGATCCCCAATGTCAGGTTCGTGATCGTCGGCGGACGCGGCGCAGAGGCCGATAACAGTGCCGATCTCCGCGCGCTGGTTGGCGCGCTTGGGCTTGCCGATCGGGTTCTGTTCGCCGGCCCGGAGCCACCTGATCGCGTCGCACTCTGGCTCGGGGCAGCCGATGTATTCGTGCACGCGAGCGACTTCGAAGGCTGCCCAAACGTCGTCATGGAAGCGATGGCCTGCGGCCGGCCGGTTGTCGCGACAAAGGTGGGCGACGTCGAACGCATGGTGCCATCTTTTGCCGGGCTCCTCCTGGATAATTCCGACGATGACGGCGCTCTGGCCGATGCTCTTATCGTGGCTCTGCGACGGGAATGGGATTCGGGGAAGATCGCCGGGTTCGCCTCGGAGCGATCGTGGGAGGTTGTCGCCCGCGAGGTCCAGAGCCAATGGGAGCTTGCCGTGCGTCTTTTCGCGCATGACGCCCTGCCCGGTTGATCTCCGCAGGCACAATCCGGGTCGACGGATCCACCTTATGCAAGCCCGCGGAACTATTCGCGCTCACGCAACTAATCCAGCTTGCGCAATGGGGGATCCTGAGGCGTCTCCTGCCATGTTGCGGTAGCGGCCTCGTGAACAGAGTCGCATGGCGTTTCCCGGCCAACTTTGATATGAAGCGTCCGGGAACCTTGGCGGTGCGATCGCGCAATGCTGCAATCTCCCGGGTCACCGTGCTGTATTACCGGGAATGATACTTGGCTGACCCGTCGGAGCGGCCATTCGCGAGGTACCGGAGAGGCCGGGTGATCGCCCGACGTGGCGCGGTGCCCACAACGATCCGTCTTGTGGGCATCGCGGGTGTCCGCCAGAGGTTCTGCTGTCGCGCGAGTCACGAGAGAGCGATAGGGAGTACTAGTGGTCCGACTCTAACGCTTGTTGCCCTTCGAGAAGGCTCTGGGGTCGGACCACTATCTCTTGATTTTCAGTGGCCTGCCCATCCCCTTACGCTTACTGCCGTGGGCAGCACAAATGACGGGGGCAAGATGCTAGTGCGGCAGCGGTTGCGGCGGCGCGACGGCGCGGGTCGGGTGGTAGAGGGGCGGCCCATAGACCTCGGAGGCACGCTTGCGAAACGCGACCACCATCCGCCGCACCGCCTCGAAAAAAACCATACCGCCCGCTTTCTGCAGGAGACGACTGCGGAATTCGAAATCGACGAAGAAATCGACGCGCGTCGCCGAGGCCTCCGGTATGAAGATCCACTGGTTCTTGAGGTACTTGAATGGACCGTTCTCGTAGGCGACGAGGATGCGCCGGGGCCGCTCGAGCGTGACACGGCTGGTGAAGCTTTCCCGGAACGGGCCGAAGCCGATGGTGAGATCCGCGATCAGCAGAGAATCACTACGGCTCCGCACGCGGGCGCCGACGCACCAGGGCAGGAAGTGCGGATAATCGCCGACATTAGCGACGAGATCGAACAGCTGCTCCGGCCGATACGGAACGAGCGTCTTTTCCTTGTAGGACGGCATCGATTTCAGGCGGCAGCGGCGCGGAGAGCGAGCCGCGCGGCCTTGAGGCGGGCGAAATCGGCGTCTGCGTGATAGGAGCTGCGCGTCAAGGGAGAGGCGCTCACCATCAAGAAGCCCTTGGCCCGGGCGAGCGCCGCGTAATCGGCAAACTCATCGGGGGTGACGAAGCGCGCGACCGCCGCGTGCTTGACGGTCGGCTGCAGGTACTGACCGATGGTGAGGAAATCGACGTCCGCGATGCGGAGATCATCCATCACCTGCTGAACTTCCGCGCGTTCCTCACCGAGGCCGACCATCAGCCCGGATTTGGTAAAGAGAGTCGGATCGAGGTGCTTCACCTGATCGAGCAGGCGGAGCGATTGATAGTACCGGGCACCAGGCCGGATGGTGGGATAGAGGCGCGGGACGGTCTCGAGGTTGTGGTTGAAGACGTCGGGACGCGCCTCGACCACGAGCTCGGCCGCCCCGGGCTTGCGCAGGAAATCGGGTGTCAGAACCTCGATCGAGGTTCCCGGCGCGGCTCTGCGGATGGCCAAGATCACCGCCGCGAAGTGGGCAGCACCACCGTCGGCCAGATCGTCACGATCGACCGACGTGATGACCACGTGCTTGAGGCCGAGCTTCGCCACGGCATCGGCGACACGCGCCGGCTCGTCCGCGGCCAGCGAGACCGGGAGGCCGGTTGCGACATTGCAGAACGCGCAAGCGCGCGTGCAGACGGCACCCATGATCATCATGGTCGCGTGACGGTGCGACCAGCACTCGCCGATATTCGGGCAGGCCGCTTCCTCGCAGACCGTGACGAGATGGTGCTCGTGCAGCAGGGCTCGGGTTTCGTGATAGACGGGATGGGTCGGCGCCTTGACCCTGATCCACGGGGGCTTCTTCTGGATCGGGTTGTCAGGCAAGTGCGCCTTCTCGGGATGGCGGAGCGCCGCTGCCAGCCGATGATCGATGACGATACGCGTGCTCGTCGGGCGCGTGCTCATCGGGCGCCCGCTCATCGGATCGAGAGAACGTGCAGGGGGTTGCTCGGCCATACTATGAAAGATGGCCGAAGGCGGCTTCGCGTCAAGCCGCGAGAGCGATACCGCGGGGGATGGGGCGCAGATGGCTCAGAAGTGAATGGCGCGGCCGTAGGCATCGAGCACCGCCTCATGCATCGTCTCGCTCACGGTCGGGTGGGGGAAGATTGTTTCGATCAGCTCGGCCTCGGTGGTTTCGAGAGTTCGGGCGATCGTGAAGCCCTGGATCATCTCGGTCACCTCCGCGCCCACCATGTGCGCGCCGAGCAGGGCCCCGGTTCCGGCATCGAAGACCGTTTTCACCATGCCTTCCGGCTCGCCGAGCGCAATCGCCTTGCCGTTGGCGATGAACGGGAAGTGACCGACCCGGACCTCGTGGCCGGCGGCGCGGGCGGCCGCCTCGGACAGGCCGACCGAGGCGACCTGCGGGCGGCAGTAGGTGCAGCCCGGAACGTTGTTGTGATCGAGCGGACGCACCCGGTTGAGGCCGGCGATCTTTTCGACGCAGAGAACGGCCTCGTGGCTTGCCTTGTGGGCGAGCCAGGGCGGTCCCACCAGATCGCCGATGGCGTAGATACCGGGCTCGGCGGTGCGGCAGAATTCGTCGATGACGACGTGCGTCTTCTCGACCTTGATCGTGGTCCCTTCGAGGCCGATCCCTTCGACATTGCCGACGATGCCGATTGCCGAAATCACGCGATCGACAGCGATTTCGTGTGCCTGTCCACCGGTTTCGATCGTTGCGGCGACAGTCTCCGCGTTCTTCTTCACGGCTTTGACGGACGCGGCGGTGAAAATCCGGATGCCTTGTTTCTCGAAGGCCTTGCGGGCGAAGGCACTGATCTCGGCATCTTCCACCGGGAGGATGCGGTCGAGCAGCTCGACCACGGTCACCGCCGCCCCCATGTCGTGATAGAAGCTTGCAAACTCGATGCCGATCGCGCCCGAGCCGATGACCAGGAGGGACTTCGGCATGGCGGGCGGGACCATCGCCTGGCGGTAGGTCCAGACCAGCTTGCCGTCCGCCTCGATGCCCGGCAGCTCACGTGCGCGGGCACCGGTCGCGAGGATGATGTGCGGCGCGGCGAGGGTCGGGAGAGCCTTGCCGTTCTTGGCGAGTGTCAGTTTTCCGTGGCCGGCGAGTTTGCCCTCGGCGTCGAATACGGTGACTTTGTTCTTCTTCAGGAGGTGTGCGACGCCCGACGAGAGCTGCTTGGCGACCGCACGAGACCGCTTCACCAGCTTGTCGAACTCGAAGCGGGGATTGTCGGCGGCGAAGCCGAAGTCGCTGAGATGGTGCAGCAGATGATGGATCTCGGCGGCACGGAGCAGTGCCTTGGTCGGAATGCAGCCCCAGTTGAGGCAGATGCCGCCGAGGTTTTCGCGCTCGACCACGGCGGTTTTCATGCCGAGCTGCGCGGCGCGGATGGCGGCGACGTAGCCGCCCGGCCCGGCGCCGAGCACGATCAGGTCGAAATCCGAGTCCGCCATTACTTCCGTTCCTTTTAGAGCGCGTTCAGGCTGGCTGAACTCACTCTAGGTTTGTTTTCTCGAGCAATTTCATCACCCTGCCTGGCATCTGGTGATTCCAGTCAGGGTGATATTGCTCTAGTCGCGACCGGAGGTGACATCGCATGAGCAGCAACACGAAGAAGAAGATGATGGAGAAGATCGAGACGGCAGCCGAAGCGGCTCCCGCGCGTCCGGCGAACCCGCCGGTGCCGGCAAAAAAGACGGCCAAGGGAAAGGCGACGGCGCCACAGGTGGAAGAGACCGAGCCGGCCCGGTACTCGTCCCCGCCCTGCATGATGGGCGAGCTTGACGAGATCCTGGAGGAATAGCGGGTGGCGCGGCCAGGCTGAGCCACGCTCAGCCGATCGCCCTGAGCGCGCCCGCGTAGCGGCGCCAGCGTGCCACGTAGCCGAGGGCGGTCTCGCTGAGGGCTCCGATTGCCGCCGCGTCGAGCGCGCGCGCGCGCCTGGCAGGGACGCCGAGGAGCAGCGAATTGTCGGGAAACTCCTTGCCTTCCGTGACCAGCGCATTGGCCCCGAGCAGAGAGTTGCGGCCGATTTTCGCGCCGTTCAGGACGGTCGCGCCCATCCCGATCAGCGTATTCCCGCCGATCCGGGCGCCATGCAGGATCGCATGATGACCGATGGTGCAGCCTGCCCCAATGGTCATCGGGAAGCCGGGATCGGTGTGCATCATCACGCCTTCCTGGATGTTCGTCGACTCGCCGATTTCGATCATTTCGTTGTCGCCGCGCAGCACGGCGCCGAACCAGACGCCGACATCGCGTCCGAGCCGCACGCGGCCGATGACGTGCGCATCGGGGGCGATCCAGTACTCGCCGGCGGGCGGCAGTTCCGGGATCCGGTCATCGAGGGCGTAGATCGGCATCGGCGTTCACCTTCGCGTTCGGGAGGATGCCGTCTTCAATACTGGAACTGGTAGGTGAGGCCGATGCTCGAGCCGTTGCTCGTGTCCGGCGTGGAGCCGCCGCCGATCGCGGTCGCACTTCCGCCACCGTTTCCTGTCGTTGCCTCGAGCTTGAGCCGCTTCGTGAGATCGATCTTCACCCGTGCCTGGGAGCCGCCGGAGCTCGATTGGCTGGCGCCGACATAAACGCCAGGGGCGATGTAGCGTCCGGCCTGCAAGGCGGCGTTGCCGGCGGCGTCCGAGCCGATGCTGAGCTGGTCGAGCCCGAGGGTCTTGCGGATTGCACCGAGCGGATTGCCAATGCTCGGCCCGGATCCGGTGAGCGAGGTCAGCGCGTTGGCCATTTCCGCGATCTGGAAGGGGCTGAGGCTGGATGAGGCGGTGCCGAAGAGCAGGGCCGCGAGCACTTGGTCCTGCGGCAGCTCGGGCACGCTGGAGAGCGTGACTGTAGGCTTCCGAACCGTCCCGCCGAGGGTGAGTGTCGCGGTCGTAGCCCGGGTGCTGGCGGTGGCGACGAGAGCGAGCGTCGGATCGGTGGGATCGCCGCCGTTGAAGCCGATCGTCCCCGAGGTGAAGTTCAGGGTCTGCCCCGCGAGGCTCACCGCGCCGCGGACGAGATGGAAGCTCCCCACTGCCTGAGGCGCCGCCGCCGTGCCCGAGAGATGAATGCGGCCGCCAAACTCGGCATCGACGCCGCGCCCGCGCACGAAGATCTGGCGCGGCGCATCGAGCGTGACGTCGAGTGCGATCGGCGGAGGGGCGGTGGGCGGCGGGGCCGGCTTGGCGCCGGGGCGCACCACCTTGAGAACGGCGATGTTGGGCGGCAAGCTCTTTGGAATAGCGATCTCGGCGCGGCGCACATGGAGCGTGCCCCCGATCGAGAGTTGGCGCTGGGCGAATCCCGTGAGCCGCAAGTCGGAATCGAGCCAGAGCCTGATGCGATCCGATTGCAACGGCTCGGCGTCGCGCGCCGAGAGGACGAGCGAAAGCGGGATTCCCTGCTGCAACAGGCCGATGCTGCCTGCCAGTCTGATCGTGCCGGGCCCGGCGTCCGCCGTAATACCCCCGATCTCTATCCGCCCGTCCGCGATCTCAAACCTGCCGTGGATCTGGCTGAGCGCAAGTCCGGTTTGATAGTCGGCGAAACTGCCGCCGCTGACGACGGCGCTGCCCGCGATTTGAGGCGCCGCATAGGTGCCGCCAACCCTGGCATCGAGCGTCAGGGCGCCCTCGAGGTGCCGGCCGTTCGCCGCCATCGCGGGCTGCAGGAGTGCGAGATCAACGCGACCGTTGACGCCGAAATCGAGCGTGCCGGCGCTGCCGAGCGGCGCCGTTCCTGAAAGCCGAACCCTCGTCCCGCGACCGGCGGCAAGGTCTGCTTTGAGACGCACCTGCTGCCCGGCAATAGTGGCATCGAGGGCGAGATCGGCCGGCGGCAGCCCGGCGGCGAGCCCCGAGTTGAAGCCGAGGCCGCTTGCATGGGCCTCGATGCTGCCGGCGGGTGCGCCGAGCGAGCCCGTCAGTTTCGCTTGGGCGTCGAGCCGGCCCTTGATCGCGAGATGCGGCAGGAAAGGACTGATGAGCCCGGGGGTCGCGTTCCGCAGCGAGAGGTTGAGCGCGAGGCGCGGGCTCAAGCTGCCATCGGCGTCAAGCTCGGCTCCGGCCGCCGCGAGCTTGAGCCCATGGACCGCGAGTTGTGGCGAGAAGACCAGCCGCGCCGGGGCAATTTGCCGCGCCGAGAGCCCGCGGTACCGGAGCGCCAAGGCGGAGAGTGATGCCTCGCCCGCAGGCCCATTGATGACGACGTCCGCATTCAGGCTTGCGGGCGCGGGTGCTTCGGTATCGGCCTTGATACGGAGTGCGAGCGCATCGAGCGGCCCTTCTGCCGTGAGCCGCGCCGAGCCCATGAGATTGCCGTAGCGAACATTCTGAAGCCGCAATGCGCCCTTGATTTGCGGGCCAGCGCTGCCGGTTTTCGCGCTGAGCGTGCCCTCGGCCGATCCGGCCAAAGCCGGCCCAACGAGGGAGGAAAGATCGGCGAGATTGGCAATCCGGAACCGGATCTGTCCCTGGTCCGGGGTGATCGTGCCCGTTGCATGCGCGCTCTTCCAGCTTGCGCTTTCGATGGTGACGTGAAGCGGGGCCTCAGTTCCCGTGAGTGCGAGGCCGAGCGGCGCGGCCGCGAGCGTCCCATGAACCTCTGCAGTGAGGGTCGCGGCGCCAATCGGCCCGTCGATGGTGCCGTGAGCGGCGAGGGAACCCTCAACGCCGTGGCCCACGCGGTTGATCTCGGGGAGCTTCGCCTGCCACTGAAGCGCTGCTGTTTTCCGGCTGATTTTTCCCTGTGCATCGAGCGAAAACCCGGCGCCGATCACGCTCGCGCGGCTTAAGCTTGCGGTGCCGTTGTGAACCTCGGCGGCGAGTGCCAGCGTCGGATTTGAGCCAAGCAGCGCCAGGGCCGGGGCCGGCGCCTCGCTCAGGGCAAGCCGGGCAGTGCTCGAGATTGCGAAGCCCTGAGGAAGCTCGTTTGCCTTGAGCGTGATTGCAGCACTGCCGGCGAGCTTTCGATGGATGAGTGCGGCCATGGCGTGCAGATCGGGAAGCGTGATGGTTGCCGAGAGTTGGCGATTCCCGGCGTCTCCGCGAACGCCGATCAGCGGATGGCGAACGACGAACGTGATGGGGCGGCCGGGCGCGTCGAGCCTGGCGGTGGCGTCGAGCTCGAGCGGCGCGCCGGCCAGGAGTTGAGGGATGGGGCCGGGAAGCCGGATCCCGGCAAGTTGCGCCTGGAGTTGCGCCTGCCCGGCGCCGCCGGAAAGTTTGGCGGTCACGTTCGCGACCGTGGTGCCGGCGGCGGTGACATCGGTCGCCTCGAGGACCCCGCTTAATCTCGGCTTCGCGAACGGGCCATCGAGTGTCCCGTGCAATGCTGCGCTTCGCCAGCCTATTCCGGGCCGCGGCTCCATCGCGCCCGTACTCGCGGTGATGCGGAGATCGGCGCTCAGGGCGGCAAGATCGATCCGGCCAGAGGCATGGGCCGTGCCCCGAGCGCCGGCTCTGCCAAGGCTGGCGTCGAGCGTGGCGGCGATCGCCGAGCGCGGACCGTTGAGATGCGCTTCGATGCGGATCGGGCCGGCCAGCGCAAGCCCCGCGAAGCCGGCCAGGAGCCCTGCTTCGGGCTCGTCGAAGTCAGCGTTCAGGGCGAGCTTGTCGGGGGTGAGCGTGGCTTTGATCCGGTAGTGCCCGCCGCGCTCGAGCGGCCTGGCATCGAGATCGAGAGTGTCCACGCCGTCTGCTCCGCGGGAGCCGGACGCGGACAGCGCGAGAGCGATCTGCCGGCCGGCGAGCGCCGGGGCGATCGTGAGATCGGAGACGGCAAGTTGGCGAACCACGAGCGGCATCGGCTTTGCCGGGCGTGCCTGCGCGTGGCTTCTGTTCACTTTTTGTTCTGAAGGCAAACGGTGCCACTGCACCTCAGCGGCAGTGAGCCGATCGACGACGATTGTGCCGCTGAAGAGGCGGAGCGGCTGCCACTCCAGCGCCACGTTCTCGGCCGTGAGGTATCGTCCGGAGGAATCGGCGAGCGAGAGGTACTGCACCCGGAGCGCGCCCGGCAGGTCGCCGGTGAGCCCGGCGATGTGGACTTGACCTGCGGTCAGTTCCGGGACGAGTCTGCTCACCAGCGCGCGGCCTGGCCCGGTATTGGCACCGAGCAGCACGATCAGCAGCACCAGCACGGCTGCGCCGAGGAGGCTTGCCGCTCCGATTCCGATCCGTTTGGCCCAGCGCGGCATCAGAAGGCTTGCCCGAGTCCGATATAGACCTCGAACGAATCGCCGCCTGGCTCGCGGTTGAGCGGCACGGCGACGTCGAGCCGGATTGGCCCGATCGGTGTGAAATAGCGGATGCCGCCGCCGGCGCCGAAGCGTAGGCCGCCGGAGAACGGATTGCCGTCGGTCGAGACCTGTCCGCCATCGATGAACGCCGCCATGCCCCAGTTGCCGAGGATGCGCTGGCGAAGCTCCACGGTTGCGGCGGAGAAGGCGGTGCCGCCCGAGGGCGTGCCGCTCGGGAATTGCGGGCCGAGCGAGAGATATTTGTAGCCGCGCACCGTGGCGCTGCCGCCGGCGTAGAAGCGCTTGTCAGCGGGCAGCGCGTCAAGGCTGGTGCCGAGCGCCAGGCCGGCGATGCCGCGCAGCGCGAGCACGCTGCGGCCAGGCTTTTCCCCGGCGAGCGCGGAAAAATCGAGATAGGTGGAGGCCGTGAGTTGCGCGAGGGCGAATTCGGCTGAAGGCGGACCGAATGAAGCCGTGGGCGTGAGCTGAAGGCTCGTCCTTACGCCCCTGGTCGGGTCGAGCAGGCTGTTGGTGGTGTCATAAGTCAGGCGAAGCGGCAGGCCGACCAGCGTGAAGTGATTGGTGAGCGCGTTCTGGGTGATCCGTTCGCGCTCCGCGGCCAGCCCGATGCTGATCGTGAGATCTGGCAGGAGCGGTCGTTCCAGGGCGATTCCGGCCACGAGCGCGGTGCGATCATAGGGATCGAGGTTCTCATCCACGGTGCCGAGGTTGGCGGTCAGGGACTGGTTGCGGGCGAGGAAGCCAGGCTTGGTGAAGGTTGCGTTCACGCTATAACCCGGCGCGGTGATCGCGGTTCCTCCGAGGGTGGTTCCCGCCGAGAGCTTCAGGTCCTCGGCATTGCCGAACAGGTTTCGATCCTCCCAGGACGCGGTCAATCCGACGCCGAGATCGGTCGAGTAGGACGCCCCGAAGCTCACCACGTGCAGCGGCCGCTCGCCCACCAGGATGGAGACCGGAAGGCGACCTTCGGCGTCTGTGTGGTTGGCGGGACGGATGCTCACCGAGGAGAAGATGGGGAATTTGGCGAGATTCGCACGTTCAGCGGAGAGCGCCGCCGGGCTGAAAAGCTCGCCCGGGTGGATCTCGAGCTGGCGGCGGACGAAGGATTCGTTCACGGTCTTGAGACCGGTGATCGAAATCGGCCCGAGATCGACGCGAGGGCCTGGATCGACCTTGAACGACACATCGAGGGTCCGGCGTGCCGGGTTCAGCGTGGCGACCGGCTCGGAGACCTTGGCGAGCGCATGGCCTTCGTCCCTGAGCGCATCGAGGAGCCGCGTCCCGGCTGCCAGTACGTCCGCGGCCCGCGCGGGCTCGCCCGGCGTGAGGTGAAAGGCCTTCCGGGCCTCTTCGGGAACAGGACCTTCGATCGTGACCTCGCCCAGGTGGAACAGCGGCCCGGGCTGAAAGGAGATGCTGACGGGAATGGCGGGTTTCGGTCCCATTCCCGCCAGGATGCGGGGCAGGGCGGGATCGTCGAGGGGATGGCCTGCGATCCGGGTCGTGACCGCGCCCGCGTAGTGGCCGAAGCTCTCGAGCACGGTCTGGAACCGCTGCTCGTCATTGCGCGCGCGTTCGATGAGTGCGAAGGGCCCGACCGGGCCGGCTTGCTTCAGGCTGAGCAGGGTCGAACTGGCGGTAAGCGCATGATCGAGGCTCGCGTTTCCGGTCGGCGCCAGCACGACGTCGTAAGAGAGGGGACCGGCGGCGACCACGCAAGGCAGGAGGATGGCCAGGGCGATCAGGAGACAAAGCCGGAGGCGGGTGCGCATAGCCACGGATCTGGCATGGCGGCGAGCGCACTTTCCAGGGGTCGGAGCGTGATAACGTCAGGTCGGCACACTCCAGCGGGTTCCTGAAAGGGCGGGGCAAGGGCTCCGCCCCTGACCCCCAATGGGACCTTGGGGGGCCTTGGGCCCCAGACCCCCGAACTTCAAGAGCAGGGATTGCAAAGGCTTGCCAATGGCGTTGATCCAGGCCTCGCTGGAATCGAGGTCCGCGGCAATCGAGGTCCGGGCCGGAATCGAACCGACGTACGCGGATTTGCAGTCCGCTGCATGACCACTCTGCCACCGGACCGGGCGAGCAGGCGGGTGCTTATCGGCTGCGCCTTCGCGCCCGGTCAAGGGCAGGCCGCGGATGGCCGGGCCCAGGCGGAAGGCGCCCGGTGGGAAGCCTCCGGGTGGGCAGCCCTCGAGCGGGAAGCGGGGGTGGCGGCTCGGGGCGCTCCGGGTCTAAGAAGCGCTTGCCCGCCTCGGTCGGCTGATTTTCCGGTGAGCGATGGAGCAGAACGCCTTCGACTTCGCGCTGGCGCGGAAATACATGGTCGAGAGCCAGGTTCGTCCGAACCAGGTGAGCGATCCCCGGATTCTGGAGGCGATGGGTCGACTGCCGCGTGAACGGTTCGTTCCGCCGCAAAGTGCTGCGATCGCCTATGCCGATGCCGCGGTGCCATTGGGTGCGGGCCGGGTGCTGCTTGCGCCGATGGAACTGGCCCGCCTCATTCACCTCGCCCGGCCGGTCGCCGGCGAGCGGTCCCTGGTGGTGGCTGCCGGTACCGGCTACGGGGCGGCTGTGCTCGCCGAATGTGGTACGGCGGTGACGGCGCTCGAGGAGGACCCGCGGCTGCTCTCGATCGCCCGCGCCGTTCTGCCGGCTATGGCCCCGGCAGTCGAGATTGTCGAGGGGCCGCTCGCTGCCGGGTGGCTGGCCGGCGCGCCTTGGGACATCGTGTTACTGGAGGGCGCCGTCGAAGAGATCCCCAAGGCGATCGCGGGGCAACTCAACCGGGAAACGGGAAGGATCGTGACGGTCCTGCGGCCAGGGGCAGGCCCTGGTCAGGCGGTTCTCGGCAGGCCGAGCGGACGGGGGCTGGCGATCGGCAGCTTCTTCGACTGTGCGGCATCCTTGCTGCCCTCGCTCCGGCGAGCACCGAGCTTCAGCTTTTAGCTGCCAGGGTGTTGGCTCCCAATATGCTGAGCTCCCCATGTGCTGAGCTCCCCATGTGCTGAGCTCCGGGCGTGCGGTTGCCGTTGGCGAGCAGCGGCAGGGTTTCGTGTCCGGCCGGGTATGAGATTTCGCTAAAAGCTGATACGAAAGGAGATTGGGGCTGGCAGGGCCGCCGCTTGCGGGGTCGCCGGGCTGCGGAAGGGAGGATCACGACGGCGATGCGAACGATGCTCCTGCGGTGCGGGGTCGCTTTCGGGGGTGTGCTCGCCTTTGGTGTTCCGGCGGCGTTGGCGCAGCCTACGACCCTCGATCAGGCTCTTGTCTCTGCCTATCAGACCAACCCGCAGCTTCTGGCGGAGCGCGCCAACCTGAACGCCGTTGCCGAAGGGGTGCCAAAGGCGCTGAGCGGCTGGCGGCCGACGGTGGTGCTGAGCGGCAGCGCCGGCTACACGAGTGCGACCCAGCGCACCCTCGTTCCGCCAACCCTGATCAGTCCCGGCGGCCCCTTATTCTCAGACCTCGAGCGGCAAACGGCGGTCGGGCAGGCGACCGTCACGCAGCCGATTTTCCAGGGCGGCAAGACCCGGAACAGCGTCTTCCAGGCACAGAACCTGCTGCGTGCGGAACGGGCCCAGTTGATCGCCACCGAGCAGTCCGTGTTTTTGAGCGTCGCCTCTGCCTATGTGGGCGTGATCGAGGATCGTGAGCTGGTCGCGGTCAATCAGAGCAACGTGACGGTGCTCCAGGAGCAGTTGCGTTCGAGTGAGGACCGTTTCCGGGTCGGCGAATTGACGCAAACGGACGTCGCCCAGGCGCAGGCGGCTTTGGCGCTCGGCCAGTCGCAGCTTGAAACCGCGAAGGGCAACTTGCAGACCGCGCTTGCCACCTACCTGCAGGCGGTTGGCCAGCCGGCAGGAACCAAGCTGGCCAACCCGCAGCCGCTGACGCTGCCGGTGCACTCCGCAGAGGCGGCGAATGCTGCCGCGGCCGCCAACAACCCGACGGTCATCAACGCCCTCTTCAATGTGGCGGCGTCAAAAAACGCCGTGAATGTCGCCTTTTCGTCGTTGATGCCCTCGGTGAGCCTGCAGGCCAACGCGTTCCAGGAAACCAACCCGGTGCAGCCCGACTCACGGCTCGGTGGCTGGTCGGTGACCGCCAATCTCTCGGTGCCACTGTACCAGGGTGGCGGCGAGTATGCGACCGTGCGGCAGGCCAAGCAGGAGCAGGACAAGGCGGTGGCGACGCTTGACAATGCCCGTCGCACCGCTGTGCAGCAGGCGTCCCAGGCCTGGCAGACGCTGGTTGCAGCCCAGGCGGCGATTGTCAGCGCCCGCGCCGCGGTGGCAGCCAACCGGATCGCGCTCGAAGGGACGGAGCGGCAGGCAATTGTCGGCACGGCGACCACGCTCGATGTGCTGACGGTGCAGCAGAACCTGCTCAACTCGGCGACCACGCTGGTGGAGAATCTTGCCAGCCTGATCACCGCTTCTTATGGGGTGGCGGCGGCGATCGGGCGGCTGACCGCGCGCGATCTGAAGCTGCCGGTTCCGTATTACGACGAGAACGCGTATTATGACTCGGTGCGCAACGCCTGGATTGGGGTCGGCGGCCGGGCCTTGACCAATGACACGACACCGGAAGGGCTCCCTTTGCCGCCGGTCGCGCCGGCGAGCGGACATTGAGGTTCGACAATGAGCGGTCCCTCCAAGGAACCCGCATCCAAGCCGACGGATCACGCGGCAGGATCGGCCGCGGACCCGACGATGGAGGATATCCTCGCCTCGATTCGCCGGATTCTGAATGAAGACGGAACACCGGGCGCGCCGCCCGAGCGGCGTGAAGAGGTTCTGGTGCTGGATGACTCGATGATGGTGGCCGATGCCAAGCCGGCGGCCGCTCTGGCTGCGCGCGAGCCCCTGGCGGGCCCGCCTTCGGGCGGCGCGTCTCAGGCTGACCACGAAGAACAGGTGTTGCCGCCCGACCAGCCCGTAGGAGGCCGGTTGGTTGCACCGGAAGCGGCGGCGGCGG
>JBOHMK010000116.1:0-3645 GCA_050730115.1 Acetobacteraceae bacterium | reverse complement strand
CCACATGGAGGTCAGTGCGGCAGACGCCGCAAGCGGCGATTCGGATCAGCACCTCGCCGGGTCCGGGTTGCGGAATCTCGATCTCGGCCGGCTCGAGCGCGGCGTGCGGGCGCCGCAGCACCATCGCTTGCATTGGCTGTTGCCGTCAGCGCGCCATCAGCACCGGGAGGTCGGCAGCGCCCAGGACGTGGCGCGTAAAGCCGCCGAAGACGATCTCGCGCATGCGGCTATGGCTGTAGGCGCCCATGACCAGCAGAGTTCCCTGGAGGCGCGCCACTTCATGGAGCAATGTCTCAACCGGTGGACGGTGATCCGGGGTGAGTTGCCTGACCTCGACCTTCGGGTTGTGCCAGCGAATGGCATCCTGCAGCAGGCGGCAGGCCTGCTCGGTGCTTTTCGGGTCCGCCGCGACCGAGACAATGACCGCACGCGCCGCTCTTTGGATGAAGGGCACCGCGGCAGCCACCGCGCGCGCCGCTTCGCGCGTGTCCTTCCAGGCAATGACCACGGTGCCTCCATCCACCTGGACGGGCTTCGCCGCGGCAATCAGCATCGGCCGGCCGGTCTGCAGCAACGCCACCTCGAGGACATTCATGGCCAGGACCTGCCCGCCGCGTGCGCGCCCGACGACCAGCAGGTCCGCCACACGACCGTGGGCTGCGAGCAAGTCTGCCTGGTCTCCTGTTTCCACTTGCCACTCGGCGGAGGGCTGACCGGCGGCCCCATCCTCGCCGAGGGGGATGTATGCGCCGGCGCAGAACTCCCTGACCCGTCGTTCTGCGTTCGCCTGCCGGGTCGCGGCATCGTGTTGGAAGGCAGCGAGCGTTTGGGCGAAACCGGCACCACCGGCCGCAGCTTCGCCTGCCGTAATCGTCGCTACGATTCTCTCCACGTCAGGGCGCACATGCAGGAACTTGACGTGCCCGGACCAGGCGCGCGCCACGACCAGCGCCGCCGCGAAAACCGGTGCATTGACGTCCGTGCCGGTCGCCGGAACAAGAACGTATAAGGGCATGAGTCCCTTCCTCCGGGGAAGTCCGCGGCACCGACGATAGCGCGGAATCCGGGCGTGGTCTCGGCCCGTCGCGCCCGGCCGCCGCCCGGTGCCAGGTCCCGTCAGTTGGTCCGACGACCCGGCTTTCGGGCAGGCGGCGATGCAACCACGGGTATGACTCTCGATGGCGTGCAGGACCTAGTGCCAGCTTTGGTTCTTGAGTAATCCGCCCTCACCCGGCTCGCTGCCGCTCGCCACCCTCTCCCATAGGGAGAGGGAATCGTAGCGGTATGAGCGCCTTCATGGAATTGATGTAGTAGTCCGGCTCGGCCTCGGGTTTGCAGGCTGCGGGCTGAGCGTTATCGATCCTTGACCATTATCGACCCCTGGCCATTATCGATCCCTGGCCGGAATTCCGACCCGCAGCCGGCGAACAGGCAGGCGCGGCGATCAGACGGAAATGTCGAGCAGCGATCCGCGCGGCAGGATTTTGCCACCCGCCGGGGGCGCCGGCGGCAGCTTCGGCAAGGTCTGAGAAGGCGCCGCCGATGCCCCCTTGGCACCGTCACCCGCCCGCGCCGGGATGATTGGCCGCGCCATGCCGACCGATCCGGTCGGGACGGAGAAGGCAGCCAATGCGTTGGTGGCAATCATGCCGAGAATAATGCGGCGCACTTGATGAACGATCCGTCAATGCTGCGATCGTCCAGGAATTTATACTGCGTTAACTTTTGGTGCCACCATCCGGCGGTTGAATCGGCACCTCACCTCATCAGGATTGCAACCCCTGGTAGTGTCCTACCCTCCAGCCACTCCAGAAACGCCCCGCCGGCCGTCGAGACGTACGTCAGCCGCCGGGCGACCTTCGCGAGCTTCAGGGCGGCCACCGTGTCACCGCCTCCGGCGACCGAACAAAGCCCGTCCGCCGTCGCCTCCGCGACCGCGTGCGCGATCGCTACCGTTGCCTCCGCAAAGGGCGGCGTCTCGAACGCACCGACCGGTCCGTTCCAGACCAGCGTCCGTAAGCCGCGAAGCCGCGCCTTGAACTCGGCCACTGTCTTCGGTCCGAGATCGAGGATCATCGTCTCCGCCGGCACGGCCTCGATCGGAACCACCTTCGTAGCCACGCCCGGCGCGAGTTCTGCCGCCACCACGGCGTCCTGCGGCAGCAACACCTCGCAGCTCGCAACCTTGGCTTCCGCAAGGATCCTGAGCGCCGCTTGGTGCTGCGCCGGTTCCTGCAGAGAACGCCCGATCGTGACCCCGTTCGCGGCCAGGAACGTGTTCGCCATCGCCCCGCCGATCAGCAGCAGATCGACCTTGTCCACGAGATTGCCGAGCACTTCAAGCTTGGTCGAAACCTTGGCGCCGCCAATGATGGCGCCGAGCGGGCGCTTCGGATTGCCGAGTGCGGCCTCGAGCGCGGCAAGCTCGGCTTGCATCTGCCGCCCGGCAAAGGCCGGCAGCAGGTGGGCCACTCCCTCCGTGCTCGCATGCGCGCGGTGCGCTGCCGGGAAGGCGTCGTTCACGTAGAGTTCGGCGAGCCCTGCCAGCGCCTTGGCAAAGCCCGGCTCGTTGGCTTCTTCGCCCGCATGGAAGCGCGTGTTCTCGAGCAGCAGTATCTCACCGTCCTTGAGCCGGGCCGCGGCCGCCGCAGCCGGTTCGCCAATGCAATCGGCGGCGAACTGAACAGGCCGGCCAAGCGCCGCGGCGAGCGCCGGCACCAGAGGTGCCAACGAGATCTCCGGCCGGCGTTTGCCGTTCGGCCGGCCGAAGTGGCTGACGACGATCACCCGCGCACCTTTCTGTGCAAGCTCGCGGATCGTCGGGGCGAGCCGCTCGATCCGGGTCGGGTCGGCAATCCGGCCGTGCTCGAGCGGCACGTTGAGGTCGGCGCGCACCAGGACTCGCCTGCCGGCCGGAGTGATCTCGTCGAGGGTGCGGAGCGTGCGTTTCACACCCTTACCCGTCACATGGGTAGTCTCAGAGACTGCCGAACCTGGCGGCAGTATCCACCATCCGGTTGGCAAACCCCCACTCGTTATCGTACCAGCCCATCACGCGGGCGAGTCTGCCGTCGACCACTGCAGTCTGCGTCGCATCGAAGGTGCACGATGCCGGCACGTGATTGAAATCGGCGCTCACCAGCTTTTCCGTGTTGTACTCGATAAGTCCCTTCATCGGTCCGGCCGCCGCCCGTTGCATCGCGCGATTGACCTCGGCCACGCTGACCTTTCGCGCGAGTTCCGCATCGAGCGAAACGATCGAGACGTTCGGCGTCGGCACACGAATCGCCGTGCCTTCAAGCTTGCCCTTGAGCTCCGGCAGCACCAACCCGACCGCCCGTGCCGCGCCGGTGGTCGTCGGGATCATCGATACTGCCGCCGCGCGCGCGCGGTGCAGGTCCTGGTGCAAGGTATCGACGGTCCGCTGATCGCCGGTGTAGGAGTGGATTGTCACCATGTAGCCGCGCTCGATTCCGAACGCCTGGTGCAGCACCTTGGCCATCGGTGCCAGGCAGTTGGTGGTGCACGAGGCGTTCGAGATGATCGTCATCCCCGGCTGCAGCGCGTCGTCGTTGACGCCGAAGACAATCGTTGCCTCCACACCCTCTGCCGGGGCCGAGACCAGCACCTTGCGCGCGCCGGCCG
>JBOHMK010000115.1:0-2101 GCA_050730115.1 Acetobacteraceae bacterium | reverse complement strand
GGTGGCTGCCGCCGCCTCGTGCCGCGCTCCCCAGGCGAGCAGGATGATCTCGATCTGCCGGCGGTAGGCAATCGCAGGTGCGTTCAGCATTTCCGGAGCCTTGCAAGCGCGCCGCGCCCGCGCAAGGTTCGGGCTTCAATGGGGCCAGCGGAGACGACGCGGAAAGGGCCGGTCCGGCCGCGCCAGGCGGCGAGCCTGATCGTGGTGCGCGAAGCCTCGGGCTCCGCCCAGGTGCTGATGGGGGTCAGGGCGGCCGGGCACCGGTTCATGCCGAACCGGCTTGCCTTTCCCGGAGGGAGTGTGGAGCGGAGCGATTTTTCCACGCCGGCGGCGCGGGAATTCGCGCCGGCGACGCAGGCCATGCTGGAGAAGGGCGCGAACTCCGCCCTGGCGCGAGCGCTTGGCATTGCAGCAGCGCGCGAGCTTGCCGAAGAGACCGGACTTTCGCTCGGCCGGCCGCCCACCCTCGATCGTCTCACCTACCTCTGCCGCGCCATCACTCCGCCCGATCTACCGATCCGGTATCATGCGCGCTTCCTCGTCGTTGGCGCCGAGATACTCGATGGAACGCTCGGCGGCTCCGGAGAGCTCGAAGGGCTGAGCTTCTATGCACTCGGCGATCCGCTGCTCGAGGAACTGCCCTGGATCACCGCCCGGGTGCTCGGCGAGCTCGCCCGGTGGCTTCAGCTTTCCAATTCCGAGCGTGCGCTGCCCCACCCGACGGCGGTCTATCGCGACCGCGCGCGGCGGGAGGAGTAGGCCGGCGCACGGCGGAAGCTTCAGGAAAGCCCCGAAATCTGCCCATTCGGACTGAGATTGACACGTTCGGCCGAGGGCACGCGGGGCAGACCTGGCATGGTCATGATCTCACCGCAGATCACGACGATGAAGCCGGCGCCGGCTGAGAGCCGGACCTCGCGCACCGGCAGCGTGAATCCGCTCGGCGCACCCCTCAGTTCCGGATCGGTCGAGAAACTGTACTGGGTCTTGGCCATACAGACGGGGAAATGGCCGAAGCCCATCTCCTCGAATTCCCTGAGCCTGCCGGCGGCGGCCGCGGAGAGTTCGATGCCGCGCGCGCCGTAAAGCGTGGTCGCGATGGTCTCGATCTTTTGCGCGAGCGGCAACTCGTCAGGATAGAGGAACCGGAATTTGGCGGTGCCAGAATCGGCAAGTGCGGCCACCGCATGCGCCAGGTCCTCGGTCCCCGCACCCCCCTTTGCGAAGTGCTCGCAGACGATGGCGCTGACGCCCATGTCCTCCGAGCCTCGTTGCACGGCGGCGAGCTCGGCGTCGCTATCCGGCCAGAAGCGGTTGATGGCCACCAGTGACGGCACGCCGAAGCGCGCCAGGTTCTCGAGATGGCGGCGCAAATTCGCGAACCCCCTGATGACCGCCGCCGGATCCGCGCGTCCGAGCTCGGACTTGCCCACTCCGCCATGCATCTTGAGTGCCCGGACAGTGGCCACCAGGACCGCAGCGTCCGGCCTGAGCCCGGTCTTGCGGCATTTGATGTCGAAGAATTTTTCCGCGCCCAGATCCGCGCCGAACCCGGCCTCGGTGATGACGTAATCAGCGAGCCGGAGTGCGAGCGCGGTCGCGATCGCAGAGTTGCAGCCATGAGCGATGTTGGCGAACGGCCCGCCATGCACGAACGCCGGATTATGCTCCATCGTCTGCACGAGATTGGGCTTCAGCGCCTCCTTGAGCAGCGCCGCCATGGCGCCGGCCGCCTTGAGATCGCTGGCCCTGACCGGCCGCCGGTCGCGCGTCCAGCCGACAATGATATTCGCCAGTCGCTCCCTGAGACCTTCGTATGACGTGGCGAGGCAGAAGATCGCCATCACCTCGCTCGCCACAGTGATGTCGAAACCGTCCTCGCGCGGATAGCCGTTGCTGGCGCCGCCGAGGGCGGCGACGATCTGGCGCAGTGCCCGGTCATTCATGTCGAGGGCGCGGCGCCAGGTGATGCGACGCTGATCGAGCTCGAGCGCATTCCCCCAGTAGATGTGGTTGTCGATCACCGCCGCGAGCAGGTTGTTGGCGGTGGTGATGGCGTGCAGGTCGCCGGTGAAGTGAAGGTTGATCTCCTCCATCGGCA
>JBOHMK010000114.1:0-7549 GCA_050730115.1 Acetobacteraceae bacterium | reverse complement strand
GACTTGCGTGATACACTGTCCGCGACGAATTTCCTTCCTCCCTCCCCCTTGTGGGGAGGGTGGCGCGGAGCGCCGGGTGGGGGCGAGTCACTCAAGAACCAAAGTGAGTACTAGGCAAGCCGGCGGTCAGGGGGTGACGTTCGGCGGCGCGCGGAACGGCGGGGTCTCGAGCGGCGCGGTGTTTGCCGTCTCGGGTGCCGGGCGAGTGAAGAAGCCGTCACGGTTCGGCATCTTCACGCCCGGCAGTGACATGGCGTCCATCACCCGGTCTTCGGCAATGATGCCGTTCTTCCACAGGATGAAGGCGGTCAGTGCATAGACCTGATCCGCAGTCAGCGATTGCGGATGGGTGAGCGGCATCGCGCGCCGAATGTAATCGAAGATGATCGTCGCATACGGCCAGAAGCTGCCGTCGGTCTTGACCGGGTGATCGGTGGCAAGGGTGCCGATGCCGCCGACCAGCCGCGGATAGCCGGCGCGGCCGGGCACGGGGATGCCCTGGCCTTCGGCGCCATGGCAGGTTGCGCACTGGGCGGCGAACAGCGGCACCCCGGCATCCGCCGTGCCGCTGCCGGGTGGCAGCCCGGCGCCGTCGGGCGTGACATCGATGTTCCAACCGGCAATCTCGGCCGGCGTCGCCGGCATGCCGAAGCGCGGAGCCGTGGGGCTTTGCGCCGCCGCACCAGCCGACGCGAAGGCGCCGAGGGAAAGCGCGAGTGCGAACCGGAATCCGTTACGCGTGGACATTGATCACCTCGCCGGTCGGCGCGATCTGCCAGCTCTGGATCGCGTTCATGTGGTAGGTGGAATTGAGGCCGCGGGCGGCGACGAGTTGCGCCAGCGTGGGCTGCACATAGCCGGTTTCGTCAAGGCAACGGCTTTGCAGGACGGCCGGCTCACCGTGCCACTCCCAATTGAAGCGGAAGCGCGTCAGCGCCCGCGGCAGCACCGGCTGCTGCAGCGTAGCACTGCGCCAGCTCCGGCCGCCATCGGTCGAGACATCGACGCGGCTGACGCGGCCGCTGCCGGACCACGCGAGACCCGAGATCTGGCAGAAGCCGGGCCTGGTGAGGGTCTGGCCGGCCGAGGGGAAGGTAATGACGGATTTCGCTTCCATGACGAAGTTGAATTGCCGCGCCTTGCCGTTCTTCATCAGCTCGATGTAGTACGCCGTCTCCTCGTAGGTCTCGAATGGCGCGGTGGCGAACTTCAGGCGCCGCAACCACTTGACGTTGGTATTGCCTTCGTAGCCTGGCAGCAGGAGACGCAGCGGATAGCCCTGGGAAGGGCGCAGCATCTCGCCATTCTGCGCATAGGCGAGCAGGGCGTCATCCCATAGTTTCGCAATCGGAATGCTGCGGGCCATGGCGGCGGCGTCTGCGCCTTCGGCGAGTGCCCACCCCGCCTTCGAATCGACCCCGGCATCGTCCAGCACGGCAGCGACGGGTACGCCGGTCCACTCGGCGCAACTCAGGAGCCCGTGCGTCACCTGCACGGATTTCGCGGTCGGCTTGCGCCATTCGGTCAAGGTATTGCCGGAACATTCGAGGAAGTGAATGCGCGAGACGGACGGGTAGCGCAGCAGATCGTCCATGCTGAGCACGAGCGGGCGCTTGACCATGCCGTGGACGAGCAGGCGGTGCTGTGCGGGATCGATGTCGGGTGTGCCGGCGTGCAGGCGTTCGAAATGCAGACCGTTCGGGGTGATCGTCCCGTGCAGGTATTGGAGTGGCGTGAAGTTCCAGGACGCAAGCTCGGTCGGCGTGAGGACAGTCGGCACGCGGACGACCGCGCTTTCGTGCGGCGAAGGTTGGCCATATGGCGTAAGCGGTCGGCCCGGAGCCTGCATCCAGGGCGGGATGTTGGGCGGCAGGTCGGCTGGATCCGGCGGCTGCTCAGGCCAGCCGGCCGTATTATTCAGGGTCGGGGCGGCGCGGGCGGCAACGCTGGTCAGAGCCGCACCGGCAGCGAGCGCGGCCGAACCCGCGCCCGCCATGGCACGACGGCGTGAAAGCGGCTTCGGGATGTCCGGCATCGGCGTTCCCTCCAGGTTTTTGCGCGCCGCGATTGCGAGCGCCGCGGTCTCGGCGCGGTGCCCGATCGCCCGCGAGGCTAGCACGCAGTTGAGACACGGCGAAGAGGGCGTGCCGCCAGCAAACCGCCCCTTGAACGCCGACCCCGGCATGGAGGAAGTTTCGGCGATGGGCGAATCCGTCTCACGCCTCAGGAATCAGGGCGAACTTGGATTCCGGCGAACCGCCCCGGCGCGCCGCCGTGCGGCTTCCGCTGTGGCCGACGCAGGCGCGAAGCCTTCGGCCCCCATGACGTTGCCGCCAACCGACAATACCGCGGCCGGGCTCGTGGCACTTCGGGAAATCAACGAGAGATACCGGGCGCGGTCCTGGCCGGAGCCCTTCGACGCCACCACGCATCGGCTGCATCTCGGCGACGCACGCGACCTCGGGTGGATTGATGACCAATCCATTCACCTCGTCGTGACTTCCCCGCCGTACTGGACGCTGAAGAAATACGAACACCGGCGCGGGCAGCTCGGAGCGGTCGCGGACTACGAGGCGTTCCTGGAGGAGCTCGACAAGGTGTGGCGCCATTGCGCGCGTGCGCTGGTTGAAGGCGGGCGCATTTGTTGCGTGGTTGGGGACGTTTGCATTCCTCGCAAACGAGGCGGCCGGCATTTGATCATGCCCTTGCACGGCGACATCCAGGCGCGCGCGCGGAAACTGGGGCTCGACTGCCTGACGCCGATCCTCTGGCACAAGATCGCCAATGGCGTGACGGAGGTGAAAGGGAACGGCGCCGGATTTTACGGCAAGCCGTACCAGCCCGGCGCGATCGTCAAAAACGATGTCGAGTACATCCTCTTCATGCGCAAGCCCGGAACATACCGCAAGACCGGCATGCTTCAGAAAGCCCTCTCGATGCTGACGAAGGAGGAAATGCAGGCCTGGTTCCGTTCCTTCTGGGTGGACCTCAAGGGCGCCTCGACCCGCGATGGCCATCCGGCGCCCTATCCGGCCGAACTGGCGGAACGGCTGATCCGGATGTTCTCGTTCGCCGGCGATACCGTTCTCGACCCGTTTCTCGGAACGGGGTCCACGACGCTTGCCGCGATCCGGGCCGGGCGGAACTCGATCGGCAACGAGATCGAACCCAGGTACCTCGACCTCGCGCGCGCCCGCATTGCTGTGGAAACGGGCCAGACGCGCTTTTTCGGACCGCTTCAGGCCACCATCATCTGATGCCTGTTTCGCTGCCGGCGACGATGGATATTCTTCTGAGCCGTCGGACCCGGGATCCTGGCCGCTTCGATATGCTGGCAAGGTAGCCCGAGCCGATCATCCGGCCGACAGCGGCGCCGTAACCGCTTCCGCGGGCACGGAGCGGTCCCGCAGATTGCGGTGTGCGGCGATTGCCCAATTGCACGCCAGGTCGCGCCCGGATATTTTGCCTAAATGATAGGCAATGAGGCATTGCAGAGACTCGCACCGATCCGCCTCGAAGGCGCGGGGCGGAGCGTCGTCATCGATCCGCCGGTGATCCTGGCGCCGATGTCCGGGGTGAGCGACCTGCCATTCCGGAGGCTCGCCCACGAACAGGGGGCCGGCCTGGTGGTCTCGGAGATGATCGCCTCCTGGGCGATGATTCGTGAGAATCAGCGCACGCTTTCGATGGCCGGGATCGCTGCCGGCGGGCCGAACGCGATCCAGCTCGCGGGCTGCGAGCCCGCGGCGATGGCCGAGGCAGCGCGCATGGCGGAGGATCGTGGGGCTGACCTGATCGACATCAATTTCGGCTGCCCGGTGAAGAAAGTGGCGCTGGGTCAGCAGGCGGGCTCGGCGCTGATGCGCGACGAACAGGGCGCAGCAAAACTCCTCGAAGCGGTCGTCGGGGCGGTTGCCGTCCCGGTCACCCTCAAGATGCGCCTCGGCTGGGATCACGCGAGCCTCAACGCGCCAACGATCGCGAAGCTCGCCGAGAATGCGGGGATCCGCATGGTGAGCGTGCACGGACGCACTCGCCAGCAATTCTACACCGGGCACGCGGACTGGACGCTGATCCGCCGGGTGAAGGAGGTCGTCCGGATTCCGGTGATCGTCAACGGCGATATGCTGGAGGAAGCCGATGTCACGACGGCGCTCACAGCCTCCGGAGCCGATGGCGTCATGATCGGGCGCGGCGCCTGCGGCCGGCCGTGGTTTCTCGGCCAGGTGGGCGAGTTCCTGAAAAGCGGAAGGCGCATCGAGGACCCGGCCCTGGAGCAGCAAAAGGGGATCGCGCTCGGACATTTCCGCGCCATGCTCTCGCACTACGGCTTGGCCGCGGGAGTGAGGATCGCGCGCAAGCATCTCGGCTGGTATGCGCGCGGGCTGCCCGGAGCTGCCGCATTCCGCGGCTCCGTCACCCGGCTCGAAGAGCCGGATGAGGTCGAGCAGCAGCTCGCAGCATTTCTCGACCCGCTGATCGCTCGAGGGATTGCGCGGCTGGCGGAGCCGGTGGCGCTGGCGGCATGAGGCGCACGGCGCTCGGACCAGCCGTGGCTGGGCGGCCGGCCATCATGCCACTCAAGGCCGCGGCGATCCTGGCGCAACTGCCGGTCGCGGTGGTGGCGCTCGACGCCTCGGACCGGTTCGTGTCCGCCAACCTCGCCGCAGAGCAGTTTTTCGTTGCCTCCGCTTCACAGCTTGCCGGGATGACTCTCGCCGACTTCGTGCCGGGAGAGAGCACGCTATTTCAGATGATCACCGAGGTCCGGAGCCGCGGAGTGACGATTGCTGCGCACGCGCTGGCGCTCGAAAGTCCAAGACTCGCGCGGCGCGAGGTCAACGCACAGGTGGCGCCGTTGGCCGAACTCGTGGGAGGGGTGGTCATCGGCTTGGAGGGAACCGAGGTTGCGCGCGCCTTCGACCCCGGGGCTCGCATTGCCTCGGCCACCCGCGGCGTCGCCGGCATGGCCGCTCTGCTGGCGCACGAAGTCAAGAATCCGCTCTCCGGAATTCGCGGCGCGGCGCAACTCCTGGAGGCGACCAGCGGCCCTGCCGACCGCGAACTGGCGGTGCTCATCCGCGACGAAGCAGACCGGATCCGCGCGCTGATCGAACGGATGGAGATGCTGGGCCGTGACCCGGTAGAGCGCGGCGCGGTGAACATCCATCGAGTGCTCGAACATGTGCGGCGACTGGCTGAGAACGGCTTTGCACAGCATATCCGGCTGGTCGAGGCCTATGATCCGTCGCTGCCGCCTGCCTTCGGCAACCGCGACCAGTTGGTGCAGGTGATGCTCAATCTGGTGAAGAATGCCGCTGAGGCGATCACGGCAAGCGGTCAGCCTGGTGGCGAGATCGTGCTCTCGACTGCATACCGGCAAGGCGTGTGGCTGGCCGGGGAGGGGACCGGAGAGCGCCGGCACCTGCCCCTCGTGGTCGGCGTGCGCGACAACGGCCCAGGCATTCCGGCAGCACTCAGGCCGGATCTCTTCCAGCCGTTCGTCTCGGGCAAGGACGGAGGGGGCGGGCTCGGGCTCGCGCTGGTCGCCAAGATCGTGGGCGAGCATGGCGGGCTGATCGATGTTGAAAGCCGCCCCGGGCGTACCGAGTTCCGCCTGCATCTGCCAGTGCTCGCGGCAGCCGAGGCGCAGGAAGCGCAATCCCAGTGAGCGTGGCGGGAGGCGGCATGCCGACGGTGCTGGTGGCCGACGACGATCGTTCGATCCGCACGGTGCTGGCACAGGCGCTCGGCCGCTCAGGGTACGAAGTGCGCTGCACCTCGAATGCGTCGATGCTGTGGCGCTGGGTCGAGGAGGGCGAAGGCGACCTCGTCATCACCGACGTGGTGATGCCGGACGGCGACGGGATCGATCTCATTCCGCGTATCCGGAAGCTCCGCCCCGAACTCCGCGTGATCGTGATGAGCGCGCAATCGACGCTGCTGACGGCGGTGAATGCGGCGCAGCGGGGGGCGTTCGAATATTTGCCCAAGCCGTTCGATCTGAAGGAGCTCCTGACAGTCGTCGAGCACGCGCTCATGGCGCCGGCGCGGCCTGAAGCAGGCCCGCCGGCAGAAGCCGGGGAGCGCCTGCCCCTGATCGGGCGGAGTCCTGCGATGCAGGAGATCTACCGCAGCATCGCCCGCATGACGACTGCGGATCTGACGGTAATGATCACCGGCGAGTCCGGCACCGGGAAGGAACTCGTCGCACATGCCCTGCACGATTACGGGCGGCGGCGCGGCGGGCCGTTCGTCGCCATCAACATGGCCGCGATTCCGCGCGAACTGGTGGAGGCCGAGCTGTTCGGGCACGAGCGTGGTGCCTTCACCGGTGCGATTGGACGGAATCTTGGGCGCTTCCAGCAGGCGGACGGCGGCACGCTCTTTCTCGACGAAATCGGCGACATGCCGCCGGAAGCGCAGACCCGGCTGTTGCGTGTGCTCCAGGAGGGCGAGTTCAACAGTGTCGGCGGGCGCGAGCCGATCCGAGTCAACGTGCGGATCATCGCCGCAACTCATCGCGATCTCGTCGAGTTGATCCGGCGTGGCGTGTTCCGCCAGGATCTGTTCTATCGGTTGAACGTGGTGCCGATCCGGCTGCCGCCATTGCGCGAACGGGTCGAAGACATCGTGCCGCTGGCCCGGCATTTCCTGCAGCAGGCGCGCACCGACGGCATGATGGCCAAGCTGCTCGACGCCGGGGCGATCGAGCGCTTGGCTCGCTATCGCTGGCCGGGCAATGTGCGTGAGCTTGCGAACCTGATGCGCCGGCTTGCCGTGCTCTGCCCGGGCGAGACCATCACGGCCGAGGCGGTGGGGCGGGAGTTTGCCGCGCCGGCCGGACCGGCCGCCCCGGAAAGCGAAGCCGCCAACGGGCTATTTTCCGAACTTTTGGAGCGGCACTTCCGCGACCTGCTGGCCCGAACTCAGGCCGGCCATGCTGGCACGATCCATGAGCAGGTGCTCGCCGAGATCGAGCGGCCACTGATTCGCGCCGCTCTCTCGGTAACGCGCGGCAATCAGATCAAGGCAGCGGCAATCCTCGGCCTCAACCGCAATACGCTTCGTAAGAAGATCCGCGATCTCGAGATCGAGGTCCTGCGGGGAATCGGCTGACCATGGCCGGCGACAGCAGATGAACCACGCGCCTCCAGGGCCACTCTTCGGGCCGGCGCCCGTGCTCGGCGGAGAGCGCGCGTCCTGGCTCGGCCGTGCGCTCGAGGTGGCACTCGGGCGCGTGGTCACGCTGGTGCTTGCGGCGAGTGCACTTGCGCTCGGTATCGCAACGTTCGCCGTGCTCGCGGGCGGCGTGAAGTTCGGGGTCTCGCCAAACTGGGTGGTGGGCATGGTGCTCGCCAACCTGATCGTCCTGCTGCTGCTCGGGCTGTTGCTCGCGGTCCGATTGACGCGGGTCTGGGTGGAGCGAAGGCGCGGCTCGGCAGGCTCGCGCCTGCATGTACGGCTGGTGCTGCTGTTCAGCGTGGTTGCGGTGGTGCCGGCGATCCTGCTCGCGGTGTTCGCGACGGCGTTCTTCCACTACGGCATT
>JBOHMK010000113.1:0-2757 GCA_050730115.1 Acetobacteraceae bacterium | reverse complement strand
GCCGCAATGTGATTCCGGGTGAAGTGCGGTTCTCGATCGAGTTCCGCCACCCGCAAATGGCGGAACTCGAGCGCCTGGCCGCGGAGTTCGGACCCGCCGCCGGAACGCTTGCGAGTGCCTCCGGGCTTCGGCTCACGCTCAAGGAACTGTTCCGGATTCCTGCCCAGCCCTTCGATTCGGAGTGCGTCGATCTGGTGCGCCGAGCTTGTTCGAAGCTCGGACTCGAAGCCCGCGAAATCGTCTCCGGCGCCGCGCATGACGCCGTCTATGTCGCTTCGCGCGTGCCGACCGCGATGGTTTTCACTCCTTGCAAGGACGGCCTCTCCCATAACGAGGCGGAGAGCATGCAACCCGAGGAAGCATCCGCCGGCTGCCAGGTTCTGTTCGAGGCCGTGCTGGCGCGCGCCAACCGGTCTCTTCCCGCCACCTGAACCGGCGGGCGGATGGCGTCTCCTGTCACCACGAAGATTGCCGTGGGGGTCGTTGGTTGTGGCCATTTCGGCCGCTTTCACGCGCTCAAGGCCACGCGGGAGCCGCGGTTCAGGCTGATCGGGGTGCACGACAGCAACACCGGGCGAGCCCAATCGGTGGGGACCGAGGCTGGTGTGCCGGTCCTTTCCTGGCGGGCGCTACTCGCTCAGGCAGAGGCCATCATCATTGCGACGCCGGCCGATTCGCATTTCGGGCTGGCGCGCCAGGCGATCGAAAGCGGGAGACACGCGCTGGTGGAAAAGCCGATTGCCACCACCCTGGCCGAGGCCGACATCCTGGCCACGCTCGCCGCCGGCCGCGGCACGGTGCTGCAGGTCGGGCATCTCGAGCGCTTCTCCGCCGCATTCCGTGCTCTCGCCCCGTACATGCCACGGCCGCTCTATATCGAGGCAATCCGGATCGCACCGTTCAAAGAGCGTGGCACCGATGTTTCCGTGGTGCTCGATCTCATGATCCACGACCTCGACCTCGTGCTGGCGCTGGTTGGGCGCCCGATCGCGACCGTCGATGCGGTCGGTGCGCCGGTTGCGAGTGCGCACGAGGATATTGCCAATGCGCGCATCCGCTTCGACAACGGCTGCGTCGCCACCATCACCGCCAGCCGAGTTTCGTTTCGCGTCGAGCGGCGGATGCGCCTGTTCGCAGAGGCGGGTTACGTCTCGGTCGATTTCGCGAAGCGCCGCCTCTCTCTGATCAGTCGCGCCCGAGCGGGAGTGATGGGTGGGACCAAGCTGCCGGGCCTCCCGGGATTCTCGGTCACCGAAAGCGCCTGGGAGGATCACGATTCGCTGGCCGCCGAGCACGCCGCTTTTGCCGCCGCAATCAAGGGCGAGGCCCCGGTCGTGGTGGACGCGCGGGCGGGTCGGCAGGCTTTGGCCGCGGCGCTGATGGTCGAGCGCGGCATCGCGGAGTCGCGGGCGCGCGCGGCCGCCTCGGGACTGCTCGGCGCCGGCTGACGGGCGCCGGCGAAACGAACAACCGGTGGCATGACGACGCTGGTTTTCAGCTTGGTGTTGGCAGCGGCCGTCATGCACGCGAGCTGGAACGCGCTCGTCAAGGCGCGCGCCGAGCCGGTGCTCGGGATGGCCCTGCTGGTGTTCGTGTGCGGGCTGATGGGGCTGCCGCTGTTGGCGATATTCGGGCTGCCGCGGCCGGCTTCGCTGCCTTATGTCGGCGCTTCGGTCGCCATTCATCTCGGCTACTACCTGGCGCTCGCGGAAGGCTATCGCCGGGGCGAGATTAGCGAGGTCTATCCGGTGGCGCGAGGGGGGGCGCCGCTGATCACGACTCTCGTGGTGCTGGTTGTCCTGGGCGAAGCGATCCCGCCGCATGCACTCGCCGGGGTCGTGCTGCTCGCCGGGGGCGTGCTGCTGATGCCGGCGGGGCGCGGGGCCAGGGCGCGCCTCAGGAGCGGGGCGCTCGGCTTCGCATTGCTGACGGCTGCGATCATCGCCGGCTACACGGTGATCGACGGCACGGGAGGGCGCCTTTCCGGCAACCCGAGCGGCTACGCGGCATTGTTGTTCGTGGTGGATGCGATACCGCTGCCGCTGTTCATACTGATCCGTCGCGGGCGCCGGCTGATCGGAGCGCTCGGGGCGAGCCTGCCGCAGACATTGATCGGCAGTGCGCTCTCGCTTGGCGCCTATTGGATCGCGATCTGGGCGATGACCAGGGCGCCGATTCCGGACGTGGCGGCGTTGCGCGAAACCAGCGTCCTGATTTCGACCGGCATTGCGACCGTGGCACTCAAGGAGCAGGTGCGGCCGCTGCGCTGGCTTGGGGCGACGGCGATTCTGCTCGGAATCGTGATGCTTCGGCCGTGAGAAGAGGAGAGTTCCATGCCCGCAGTCTCTGACCGCGATCCGGATTGCGCCCGCGGACGATTGAGAGACGGAGCGCGATGATGGCCGGACCCAGGAATGTCCTTTTCGTCGTGCTCGACCAATGGCGGGCGGAGGCGCTCGGAGCCGCCGGGAACGGCCGCATCCGGACGCCCAATCTCGATCGTCTGGCTGGTGAAGGAGCCCTCTTCCGCAACCACTTCGTCCAGGCCGCTCCCTGCGGCCCGGCGCGGGCCGCGCTGCTGACCGGGCTCTATCAGCACAACAACCACGTCCTCTCGAACGGCAGTCCGCTCGACGCAGCGATCACCAACGTGGCGCGGGAAGCGCGCAGAAAGAGCTACGACCCGGTGCTGTTCGGCTACACCGACAGCACTCCCGATCCGCGCGGGCTCGATCCGGCCGATCCGCAACTCGCCAC
>JBOHMK010000112.1:0-1796 GCA_050730115.1 Acetobacteraceae bacterium | reverse complement strand
TGATAGAGCTCATGCGGCGTTCCCATCTGCTCGATCTGGCCGCGGTTCATGACCACGATGTAGTCGGCAAGTGTCATCGCCTCGATCTGGTCGTGGGTGACATAGACCGTGGTCGTGGTCAGCCGCTGGTGCAACTCCTTGATCTCGGCCCGCATCTGCACGCGGAGCTTGGCATCGAGGTTGGAGAGCGGTTCGTCGAACAGGAACACCTTGGGGTCGCGCACGATCGCCCGCCCCATCGCCACCCGCTGGCGCTGGCCTCCGGAAAGCTGGCGGGGATAGCGGCCGAGATAGTCGGCGAGGCCGAGGATCTCCGCCGCCCGTGCGACGCGATGCTCGATCACTTCCGCCGGTGCCTTGGCCAGCCGGAGCGAGAACGACATATTGTCGCGCACGGTCATGTGCGGGTAGAGTGCGTAGTTCTGAAACACCATCGCGATGTCGCGCGCCTTCGGCGGCAGGCGGTTGATGACCTGCCCGTCGATCGCGATCTCGCCGCCGCTGATGTTTTCGAGCCCGGCGATCATGCGCAGAAGTGTCGTCTTGCCGCAGCCCGAAGGCCCGACCAGGACGACGAACGCTCCATCCTCGATCTCGACATTGACGCCGTGGATGACCTCGAGCCCGGCAAACGACTTGCGCACCCCGCGGATCGAGACCTCCGGCATCGCGCCCTCAGCTTTTCGGCGGCCGGGCGCGAACCGCGGCCTCGTTGACGTCGATGCCCCAGCCCGGCCGATCCGGGAGCACGAGCTCGCCTGCTTCGATCACCGGCAGCCCGAGATAGAATTCGTCGCGCCAGCGGACGCTGTCGGGATCGATCTCCATCACGCGGAAGTTCGGCACGACGGCGGAGAAGTGCGCGCTCATCATGCTGCAGAGGTGCCCGTAGAAGTTGTGCGGCGCGACGTTGATCTCGTAGGCCTCAGCCATGGCGGCGATCTTCACCGCTTCGGCCATGCCGTTCCATGGCACATCGATGATCGCTACGTCCACCGCATAGGTCTCGAAATAGCGCTTGAACTCGCGCCGCGAGGTCAGCACTTCGCAGGAAGCGATTGGGCAGGGTGCGCGCTCGCGGACGAACGCGAGTGCCTGAGGGTCATAGGTGTCGAGCTCGAGCCAGCTCAGGTGGAATGGTGCAACGGCGTCGGCGAGGCGGCGGAAGCCTTCGGTCTTGAAGTGAAAATTGACGTCGAGATAAAGGCCGATCTCCGGCCCGATGGCGTCGCGGAAGGTCTGCAATTGCCGTCGGGCCGCTTCCAGGACGGCCGGGTCCCAGTTCAGCTCGGGAAAGCCGGGGCTCTGGCCGAAGCCCGGAGTGAAGCTCGCGAAGCCGCCCTCGGCCGGCAGCAGGATGTTGGTCTTGAGCCCCCGAAAACCGCGCCGTTTGGCATCCTGACCGAGCCGGAAGAGATCGTCATAGGTACGGAGCGGCGGCGTGCCGCAATGCTCGGCGTGGCGCGCCCGGTAGGTGCCGCAGTGCGACCAGTAGAGCGGGATCCGGGTGCGGATGGCGCCGCCGAAGAGGTCGGCGACCGGAATGCCGAGGCTCTTGGCCTTGATATCGAGAAGCGCGTTCTCGATGGCGCCGATCGCCAGGTGATTGAGCCCGGACCGGGCGGTCACGATTTTGGTGTAGAGGGTCGAAGTGATCAGGCCGATCCGGCGCGGGTCCTGGCCGATCAGGCTCTGGCCCAGCGCCTCGATCACCCGCCCGAGCCCGGCGGTGCCGAAGCTCTCGTTGAATTCCGACCAGCCGACGATGCCGTCGGAGGTCGCGATCTTGAGAAACG
>JBOHMK010000111.1:0-9502 GCA_050730115.1 Acetobacteraceae bacterium | reverse complement strand
CACGACAGCGATACGCATTCCGTTGCCTACCCGTGATGCTGACAAAAGCGTCAAGTGTTTCGGATGTCGCTATACCCCGCTCCGCCCTTGACCCGCCCAATGGGACCTCGGGGGCCTGAGGCCCCAGCCCCCCGAACTTCAACTGCTAATTCTTGATCCCGAGCTTGGCGTCCGCCGCTGCCGCGAAACGGTTGGTGTAGGTCTCCGCAAGATCGATATGCGCTTTCGCGACTTCCGGATCCGACTGGCTGAAGACCTTGAGCACGGCTTCCGCACCACGCGGATCCATCTTCCCGTCCATTGAATACATCGGGATCGTATTCTTGAGGGCTGCAAGATAGAGCGCCTTGTCCGAACCCACCATTTCGGGCGGCATCTTCGCCATGATCTCGGCCGCGCTATGGCTGTGGATCCACTTCAGGGTCACAACAATCGCCTCCGCCAGCGCCCCCGCCTCCTTGGGATGCCGAGCGACCCAGCTTTTCTGGGCGTAGAGCACCCCGCCCGGATAATAGCCGCCGAACACCGCGAGTGTATCCTTCTCGGTTCGCGTATCGCTCAGGATCCGGAGGTCCTTGTATTTCGCCTGCAGCAACGTCACCGCCGGATCCAGCATCACCGCGGCATCGATCTCGCCATGCTCCATGGCCGCGATTGCCGTCGGACCGAGGCCAACCCCGAGCACCGGCACCGAGTTCGGATCAACGCCGTTCTTCTTCAACAGGTACTTCAGAAAAAAGTCGGTCGAGGAGCCCGGCGCCGTCACCCCGACCTTCTTGCCCGCGAGGTCCTTCACCGAGGTGATGGTATCGGTGTCCTTGGGTGCAACCACCAGGACCAAGCCGGGGAAACGGTCATAAGTGACGAATGTCTGCAGAAACTTTCCCTTGGGAACCAGCTCGACGTTATGGTCGTAGTAGCCCGAAACCACATCGGCACTGCCGCCCAACACCGCCGTCAGCGCTGGGGCACCGCCCCTGAAATCGATCATTTCGACACCGACACCAGCTGCCTTGTAGGCGCCGAGCTGTTTGGCCAGCACCGTCGGCAGATAGCAAAGGCAGGACGCGCCGCCGACCGCCACCTTGACCACCGGCAAAGGCTGTGCGGCCAGCGCACTACCGGCGAACATGACGAGCGCGGCAACAACGCCCAGATACCGACCACCCCAAAGCCGTGCTGCCAAGCCTATTTTCGACATGGCCTCCCCCCTTGATTGTCTGGCTGTCATCCCGGGCGTGCACTCTGCGCCCGGGTCCGATCGTGTCAATAGCCGCCGACCCGGCATCATCCGCGCCGCACCAGCCGCCAATAGAGCACGCGCCTGCCCCCGGTCAGTGCCTTCGCCTCGTAGCGCGTTGGCGGCCACTCCGCCGGGCGTACGCAGAAAGGCGGAGCGACAGCGAACAAATCCTGCCCCGCCAATACTTCGCCAAGCCAGGCCTGGTGTACCGGATCGTCGCTCGCAATCCGCCACTCCGACCCGGGGGCCAAAATCCGCGCCACTTCCGGTATGAAGAGCGGGTGCACGAAGCGGCGCCGCACATGCCGCTGCTTCGGCCAGGGATCGGGAAACATCAGAAACAGCCGCCCGATCGATCGGCTCGGAAGCATGCGGATGAGCGCTCGCGCATCATCGTCCCACAGCCGGAGATTGCCGGGCAGGGCGGCCTTCCCTGCACCGCCGTGGGGAACCAGCGCGGAGAGCAATGAGGCAATGCCATTCGCGAACACTTCAGAGGCGATCAGCCCGATCTCCGGCCGGGCTCGGACGATGGCAAGAGCGTGCTCGCCGGCGCCGAACCCGACCTCGAGCCAGACTTCCGCTACGCGCGTGCCGAAGGCCGCCCTCGGGTCGGCGCAGTCTGCCTGGGCGAAGCGCAGCCGTGGCAGAACCTCCGCGATGAGCTGCCCCTGCCGCGTGCTCGGCGGACGGCTCCTGCTGCGCCCGTAGAGCCGCTCAGGCGGCGGCTTCAGTCGTCCGGCTGCCGGAACAAGCCGGCCCGCCACAGGCGCCGTCAGCGCCCGAATGCCGCGCGCAACGCTGGCACAAGGTCGGTCCGTTCCCAGGTGAAGAACCCCCGCTCCTCATCCGGATCGCGCCCGAAATGACCGAACGCCGAGGTCGGCGCATAGATCGGCCGGCTCAGGGCAAGGTGCTTGCGGATGCCGCGCGGCGAAAGGTCCATCAGCTCGCGCAGCACTTTCTCGATCCGGGGTTCGTCCACATCCCGCCCCGTGCCATGCAACTCGACATACACCGAAAGCGGGTGCGAAATGCCGATCGCGTAACTGACCTGCAACGTGCAGCGATCGGCAAGGCCCGACGCCACCACGTTCTTCGCAAGATAGCGGCACGCATACGCCCCCGACCGATCGACCTTGCTCGGATCCTTGCCGCTGAACGCCCCGCCACCATGCGGCGCCGCACCCCCATAGGTATCGACGATGATCTTGCGTCCCGTCAGACCGCAGTCACCGTCCGGCCCGCCAATCACGAATTTCCCGGTCGGATTGACGTAGAATTCCGATGCCGGGCACATCCAGCCGGGCGGCAGGCTCTCCTCCACGATCGGCCATACCATCCGCTTGATGTCGGCCTGCTCGAGCTCCGGCTCGTGCTGGACGGAAACCACAATCGCACTGGCAGCGACCGGCTTGCCATTGGAATAGCGCAGCGTCACCTGGCTCTTGGCATCCGGTTTGAGACCGGCAACTCGTGGATCGTGCTGGCGTCGGAGCTCGCTGATCCGGCGCAGGATCAGGTGTGCGTAGTGGATCGGCGCCGGCATCAGCGCCTCGGTCTCGGTGCAGGCGTAGCCGAACATGATGCCCTGGTCGCCCGCACCCTCGTCCTTGTTGCCCACGGCGTCGACACCGAGCGCGATATCGGAGGACTGTGCATGCAGATGGCAGGTGACAACGGCATCCCGCCAGGAAAAGCCGCCCTGATCGTAGCCGATATCCTGGACCGCCTGCCGCGCCAGATGCTCCAGATGGTCGTGCGTCACGCTCGCCGGCCCGCGCGTCTCGCCGGCCAGCACGATCCGGTTGGTCGTCACCAGAGTTTCGCAGGCCACCCGTGCATTCGGATCCGCCGCCAGAAAGGCATCGAGCACAGTATCGCTGATGCGGTCGGCAACCTTGTCGGGGTGACCCTCCGAAACCGATTCGGAGGTAAACAGATATTCGCCCTGGTCGCGCATGGATCTTTCCTCTTGTCGCGAGAGCGTGGCCCGCAGCAATGACCGGCCACCGAGCCGGCTCATTGCCGGAGCGGGCCGTCAATGGCGGAAAGCGGGACCATGGTCAAGTCACAGACGAGCAGCGATCCCGAGCACGTCGCGCATGGAGTAGAGTCCCGCTGCCCGACCGGCCAGCCACAGCGCGGCATGAACCGCACCGGTCGCATAGACCCTGCGGTCGAAGGCGCGATGGACCAGCGCCAGATGCTCGCTCGCCCCTGCGAACAGCAAGCTATGCTCGCCCACCACCTGCCCGCCGCGCAGCGCAGCAAAGCCGATTTCGCCACTCGGCCGCGGTCCGACATCACCATGCCGCCCGCTTCGCATCACTGCTTCGAGCGTCACGCCACGCCCCGCCGCCACGGCGCGCCCTAGTCCGATCGCGGTGCCCGAGGGCACGTCGACCTTCTGGCGGTGATGCATCTCCAGGATCTCGGCGTCGTACTGTCCGGCCGGAAGTGCTGCCGCCATGCGCTCCGCCAGCGCCAGCATCAGCGTCACACCGGGGGAGAAATTTGCCGCCTGCAGCACGGGAATGTGCTCCGCCGCAGCGGCCACCGCGCTCTCCTCCCCGACCCCGAGACCCGACGTCCCAAGCACCCATCCCGAGCCCGCGTTCGCCAGCGCTGCAGCATGACCGGCCACCGCTGCGGCGTGCGAAAAATCGATCACCACTTGCGAAACCCGGGCCAGTTCAACGATATCCACCTTGAGCGGCACGCCCGGCGCCAACGCTGCGCCGGGCCGGCGCACTCCGCCGGCCACCTCGCAACCCGCCCGCTCGACCTCCTCCACGACCAGCCGGCCCATCCGCCCCGTGATCCCTGCAATCCCGATCCTGATCGTCATGCATTTCTTCCCCGGGCCCTGATGGTCGCTGCTTGCCTTCCTCGGCGCAACGCGGAATGCGGCCAGGAAAATACGCGGGGTTCTGCGCCGCGCGCGGCCATTGGCAAGCCTTTGGAATCCCTTCTGACGGCGGGAAACCTATTCAGCCCCGGCCACTGTTCTCGAAGAATTCCTTGACGCGTGCGAAGAAGCCTTCTGACTCCGGGTGCCCCTTCACGTTGTTGTGAGACTCTTCCTCGAATTCCTCCAGCAGTTCGCGCTGCCGCCGCGTCAGGTGCTGCGGCGTCTCCACTGCCACCTGCACGTACATGTCGCCTCGGGTCGCACTGCGCAGCACGGAGAACCCCTTGCCCTTCAGCCGGAACTGATCACCGCTCTGCGCACCGGGCGGGATCTTCAGCCGCGCACGGCTACCGTCGATCACCGGTACTTCCAACTCGGCGCCGAGCGCCGCCTGGGTCATGCGGAGCGGCACCCGGCACAGGATGTTGGCGCCGTCACGCTGAAACAACTGGTGTGGCCGGATTGCGACATGGACGTAAAGATCGCCGGGCGGAGCGCCGCGCTGCCCCGCTTCGCCTTCGCCGGCGAGACGGATGCGCGTCCCGTCCTCGACACCAGGGGGAATGGTCACGGACAACACGCGCTCGCGGGCGAGCGTCCCCGAGCCGCTGCACATGCGGCACGGATTGCGGATCACCCGTCCGGTGCCACCGCACGCCGCACAGGTCCGTTCGATGACGAAGAATCCCTGCTGGGCCCGCACCCGCCCCGCGCCACCACAAGCCGAACAGGTCTCAGCGCCCCGATCGCGGCTCGCCGAGCCGCTTCCGTTGCACACTTCGCAGGTGACGCGCGTCGGCACCCGAAGCTGCACCTTGCTGCCCGTAAAGGCATCGGCGAGATCGATCTCCACGCTTTGGCGCAGGTCCTGGCCCGGTCGCTGGCCGCGGCCCGTACCGCGCCGGCCGCCCATGAACTCGCCGAACATCTGATCGAAGATATCGCCGAGACCGCCGGCAGTACCGAAGTCGAACCCGCCGGCGCCTCCGCCACCCATCGAGGAGTCGAACGCAGCATGTCCGAAGCGGTCATAGGCGGCACGCTTCTGCTCGTCCTTCAGGACGTCGTAGGCCTCGTTGATCTCCTTGAATTTCGCCTCTGCCTCTCTGCTCCCCGGATTGCGGTCGGGGTGATACTGCATGGCGAGCTTCCGGTACGCCTTCTTGAGATCATCGGCACCGGCGTCGTGGCCGACACCGAGCGTCGTGTAATAATCCTGCTTCGCCAATTCAGCCTATCCTCGCCATGCGGACACCGGTGCCCTTCTGGCAGCAGAGCCGGGCACCGGCAGGTCCTTCCGAGCGCACGCAATCAGGCTGATTTCTTCTTTTTCTCGTCGACTTCCTCGAATTCGGCGTCCACTACCTTGTCACCCGAACTCTGTTCCGGTGCGGCCTGAGGAGCCTCGGGCCCGGGCCCCGGTCCGCCGGCACCCGCCGCACCCGGCTGCGCCTTGTAGATCGCTTCCCCGATCTTCATCGCGACCTGAGAAAGCCGTTCGGCAGCACTCTTCAGTGCCGTCGCGTCGGTCCCATCGGCCGCCGCCCGGGTCGCCGCGATCGCTGCCTCGGCCTCGGTCTTATCGGCCGGGGCAACCTTGCCCTCGTTCTCCTTCAGTGTCTTCTCAACCTGATGGATCAGGCTTTCTGCATGGTTCTTCGCCTCGACGAATTCGCGCCGCTCCTTGTCGGACGCCGCATTCGCCTCGGCCTCGCGAACCATCTTCTGAATTTCGGCCTCCGAGAGGCCGCCCGAAGCCTGAATACGGATCTGCTGCTCCTTGCTGGTTGCCTTATCCTTGGCCGAGACAGAAACGATACCGTTCGCATCGATGTCGAACGTCACTTCGATCTGCGGCACTCCGCGCGGCGCGGCCGGAATACCGACCAGGTCGAACTGGCCGAGCAGCTTGTTGTAAGCCGCCATCTCGCGTTCGCCCTGATAGACTTTGATCGTCACCGCGGTCTGGCCGTCTTCGGCAGTCGAGAAGATCTGGCTCTTCTTGGTCGGAATTGTCGTGTTGCGCTCGATCAGCCTGGTGAACACGCCGCCCAGCGTCTCGATGCCGAGGGAGAGCGGCGTCACGTCGAGCAGCAGCACGTCCTTGACGTCACCCTTCAGCACCGCCGCCTGGATCGCCGCACCAACCGCAACCACCTCGTCGGGGTTGACGTTGCGGGCCGGCTCCTTGCCGAAAAACTGCTTCACCGTGTCAATCACTTTCGGCATCCGGGTCATGCCACCGACCAGGATCACTTCGGCAATCTCGCCCGTCTTCACTCCGGCATCCTTGAGCGCGGAACGGCAGGGATCGAGCGTTTTCGTAATCAGATCATCGACCAGGCTTTCCAGCTTGGCGCGCGTCAGCTTCATCACGAGATGCTTCGGCCCGGAAGCGTCGGCGGTGATGAAGGGCAGGTTGATCTCGGTCTCTTTCGAGGACGAAAGCTCGATCTTCGCTTTCTCTGCCGCTTCCTTCAGCCGCTGCAGCGCAAGCCGGTCCTTGCGCAGATCGATCCCCTGCTCCTTGCGGAACTCGTCGGCAAGATAATCGATCACCCGGGCATCGAAATCTTCGCCCCCGAGGAAGGTGTCGCCATTGGTGCTCTTCACCTCGAACACGCCGTCGCCGATCTCCAGGATCGAAATGTCGAAGGTGCCACCGCCGAGGTCGTAGACGGCAATCGTGCCGCTCTTCTTTTTGTCCATGCCATAGGCAAGCGCGGCCGCGGTGGGCTCGTTGATGATCCGCAGCACTTCCAGCCCGGAGATCTTGCCCGCATCCTTAGTCGCCTGGCGCTGCGCGTCATTGAAGTAGGCGGTCACGGTAATCACCGCCTCCTTCACCGGCTCGCCGAGATAGGCCTCGGCCGTATCCTTCATCTTGCCGAGCACGAAGGCACTGATCTGCGAGGGCGCGTATCTCTGGCCCTTGACCTCGACCCAGGCGTCGCCGTTGTCGGCGCGGACAATGGAGTATGGGACCAGGCCCTTGTCCTTGCTCACCATCGGATCGTCGTAGCGCCGCCCGATCAGCCGCTTGACCGCGTAGAGAGTGTTGGTCGGGTTGGTGACGGCTTGCCGTTTGGCAGATTGGCCGACCAGTCGTTCCCCCGAATCCGCGAACGCCACCATGCTCGGCGTGGTCCGCGCCCCCTCGCTGTTCTCAATCACCCTGACGTCGCCGGCTTCCATGATCGCGACACAGGAGTTCGTAGTTCCAAGGTCGATGCCGATCACCTTGTTGGGCATGCAAAAGCTCCTTTCAGCGGACGCAGCCAGCCCGCAGCACCGCCGGCGTCCCTGGGGTGTGGATGATACCAACGATGTATTGTTGCACTGCCACGTGGACAAGTCCCGCGCGGAGATTTCTGCTCGCCATCCGGGTCCGATCAGGCCGTCTCGTCGAGGCCGGCGTCGGTCTCGGCCCGCCCGCTCGCCTCCTTGCGGGCCGCCCCCGGGCTCGCCAGCTCTCCCGGCGGCGCCCGTGCCACCACCACCATCGCCGGCCGTAACAAGCGGCCGTTCAGCGTCCAGGCCGGCGTCCAGGCCGAAACCACGGTGCCCGGCGGATGCTCTTCGCTCTCCTGTTCGGCCATCGCCTGGTGCAGGTTGGGGTCGAAGGCCGCCCCGGTCGGATCGCTCCGGCGCACGCCGTGGCGCTCGAGCGCCGCCAGGAGCCCGCGCTCCACCCCGGCAAAACCTTCACGCAGCCGGCCGATCATCGCCGGTTCACCCGGCTTCGGCTCCGGCAGGCTGTCGAGCCCCCGGCGAAGGTTATCCGCTGCCTCGGCGATATCACGGGCGATGGCCTGCACCGCGAACAGCCTGGCATCTTCTCCCTCCCGCTTGGCGCGTGCCCTGACGTTGGCGGTTTCCGCCTCGGCTCGCATCCAGCGATCCTTGAGTGTCCGGCTCTCTTCCTCGAGTTCGGTGATCCGCGCGCTCGCCACGCGCATCAACTCATCCGGTGTCCTCGGCGCTTCGCTGCCGGCCTCCGCCGGAGGATCGGGGATCCCAATTTCGCGTTCATTTGCCATGGCGCGGCTCAGTTAGGGCGGCCCGGCCGTTCGCACAAGCCGCCCGCCCGCCTATCCGAGCAACCTGCCGATAACGTGGGCGGTATAATCTACGACCGGGATGATTCGCCCGTAGTTGATTCGCGTCGGCCCGATCACCCCGAGCGCTCCGACGATCCGTCCGAGTGCATTGCGCGCCGGGGCAACCACCATCGAAACCCCCGAAGCGCCAAACAGATCGCTTTCCGCACCGATGAAAATGCGCACCCCCTCGGACTGTTCCGCCAGCTCCAGCAGCCGGAGCATCGTATCTTCTTTCTCCAGCCGGTCGAACAACCTCTGGATCGTCTCCAGCCGCTCGAGCTCCGTGACATCCGCGAGCAGCCGCGCCTGACCACGCACGATCAGACTGGCACCCCGCCCCTCCCCCGACCACGTGGCGAGCCCGGCTTCCACCACCGAGGCGGCCAGTTCATCGAGCGTCGAACGGTCCGCCGCCATGGTCTCCGCGACGCTCCGGCGGAGCTCGACGAGCGTCCTCCCGGCCAGCCGTGCATTCAGATAGTTGCCTGCCTGCTGCAGTGCCGACGGCGGCAGCCCGGGCGGCGTTTCAATGACGCGATTCTCGACATGGCCGTCGGCGCCAACCAGGATCACCAGCGCCCGGCCCTGCCCGAGCGAGACGAACTCGATGTGCCGGACCGGCCCCTCCGCCTTCGGCGCCAGCACCAGTCCCGCGGCCGAGGAAAGCCCGGAGAGCAGGTTGCCTGCCTCGGCCAGCGTATCCTCGAGGCTCCTCCCGGAGGTGCCGAGCGCGGCGCTGATCGCCTCCCGCTCATCCTCGGCCAACTCGCCGAACTGCAACAGCCCGTCAACGAACAGCCTGAGCCCGCGCTCCGTCGGCAGGCGGCCGGCCGAGGTGTGCGGGGCGAACAGGAGGCCGGCATCCGTGAGGTCCGCCATCACGTTGCGGATCGTCGCCGGCGACAATGCGATCGGCAGGCGCCGGGACAGCGTCCGGCTGCCCATGGGCTCGCCGGTCTCCACGTATTGTTCGACGATCGCGCGCAGTATCGCCGCCGAGCGGGCATCGAGCCCCGCTGGCATCGGCCCCTCGGCACCAGTTCCTTTGGGAAAAACCGGCTGGTCCATCCCCATCGTCGCGCGCTCCCGCACCACCATACATCGATCGCGGCCAAGGAAGATACGCGGGGCTCTGCCCCGCGCCCGGCCAAAGGCAGCCTTTGGGATCCCTTCTTATGAAGTTCGGGGGGCTGGGGTCTGAGGCTCCCGAGATCCCATTGGGCGGGTCAAGGGCGGAGCCCT
>JBOHMK010000110.1:0-3107 GCA_050730115.1 Acetobacteraceae bacterium | reverse complement strand
ATGACGATCATTTCCATTGCTACGGCTGCGGGGCGCATGGCGATGCCGTGAGCTTCGTGATGCAGAGCCAGGGGCTCGGCTTCATGGAGGCGGTGACGGAACTTGCCTCTCGTGCTGGCCTCGCCCTCCCCAAGCCAAGCGCGGAGGCAACCGCAGCCGAGGCTGCCCGCCAGGACGCCTTCTCGGTGCTCGAAGCAGCCGCACGCGCGTTTGCCCGACGGCTGTTCCTCCCCGAAGGCGCGGCGGCGCTCGGCTATCTCCGCGAGCGGGGCCTGAGAGAGGAAACGATCCGTGACTTCGGCCTCGGCTGGTCCGGGGAAGGCCGCGGTGCGCTGCTCACCGAGCTTGGCCGGGCGGGTTTTTCCGGGTCTCTGCTGATCTCCGCCGGGTTGCTCAAAGAGCATGAAAATTCAGGCCATTCGGAGTTCTTTTTCAACAGAATTATGTTTCCGATCCGGGATTCCCGGGGCCGCGTAGTCAGCTTCGGCGGTCGCGCGCTCGGCGACG
Source organism: Acetobacteraceae bacterium (assembly GCA_050730115.1). Classification (GTDB taxonomy): domain Bacteria; phylum Pseudomonadota; class Alphaproteobacteria; order Acetobacterales; family Acetobacteraceae; genus JAKAWQ01. The sequence continues at coordinate 2,600 of JBOHMK010000110.1, read as the reverse complement.
GACAGCCGAAATATCTGAACGGGCCAGAGACCGAGGTTTTTTCCAAGCGGCGCCTGATCTACGGCCTCGACCGGGCGCGTCCGGGCCTCCGGGCCAGTCCACCGATCGTGGTCGAAGGCTACATGGACGTTATCCAACTGCACCAGGCCGGCTTCGCGACGGCCGTCGCGCCGCTCGGGACGGCGCTGACGGAGGAGCAGCTACAGACACTCTGGCGGTTCGCGGAAGCGCCGGTCATCTGCTTCGATGGTGATGCCGCGGGCGCCCGCGCGGCAGAGAGGGTGATCGAGCTTGCGCTTCCTATGCTCGCTCCGGGACGGACGCTCTCCTTCGCGCTCCTGCCTGAGGGCGAAGATCCCGACAGCCTGATCCTGCGCGGTGGCCTCGACGCATTTCGCGCCGTCGTGGCCGCGCCTGAGCCGCTGTTCCGGGCGCTGTTCCGGCTTTTTCGTGCCCGGACCGGGGAGGCCACGCCCGAGCAGCGGGCGCTGTTGCGCGCGCGGCTCGAGATCGCAGCCGGGCGGATCGCGGATCGCGGGCTCGCCGGGGAGTATCGGCGCACCTTGCGCGATCTCACATTCACACCGGCGCGCGGGCGCGCGGGCGCCAAGGAAGTCCGCCCGCCACCGCAAAAGTTGGCGGAAGACCGGCCGCGCCAACTCGTCGCCATCCTGCTGCGCCAGCCGGCGCTGATCGCCGAGGTCGAGGAGGAGCTTGCCGGCATCCCGCTCAGTCCCGCGCTCGATCGCCTCAGAAGCGCGATTTTGCAATGCTCGGAGCAGGTTCCACCGCTTGACTCAACCGGTTTGCTCGCCCACCTCAACGCGACTGGGTTGGCGGCCGAGGTCAGAGAGGCGCTGGTGGGGCCGCGGTTGCCGGTGTGTCCGGTCGGGGTCGAGGTCGCAGAGGCCCGGGCGCGCTGGCGGGAGATGTACGACATGCTTGTGACCGAGCCGCGTCTCAAGGACGACGTGGCGGCCAGGCAGCGTGACTTCGCGGCGACCATGACGCCGACCCTTGAACGGCAGCTCGCGGCCAGCAAGTTCGAACTCGATGCCGTTCGACGCGGTGGCGAGGATAAGGCGCGCGAGTGAACGGGACGAAGAACGGCGCCCGCGGATTGCAGCCGCGGGCGCAGTTTGTTTCATGGAGTGATCGCAACGATGGTCAGCAAGCCGGCCGCAAGCACCGAACCCGCAACCGCCGAACCCGATGCGGATGCAACCATGCTCGACACTCAGTCCGCTGCGGTCAAGCGGCTGATCGCGCGTGGTAAGGAGCGCGGCTACATCACCTTCGACGAATTGAACCAGGTGCTGCCACCGGATCAGAACAGTTCCGAGCAGATCGAGGATGTGATGGCGATGCTCAACGAGATGGGCATCCAGGTGGTTGAAGGCGAGGATAGCGAAGAGGCAGAGCCCGCGCCGCCGCCGGCCGAGAAGCCGCAGGAAGAGGCAGAAGAAGAGCCGCAGGGCAACCTCGACGAGGAAAGCCTCGGCCGCACCGATGATCCGGTGCGGATGTATCTTCGTGACATGGGGAGCGTCGAGTTGCTCTCACGCGAGGGCGAAATCGCGATCGCCAAGCGGATCGAGGCCGGACGGGACATGATGATCGGCGGCCTCTGCGAAAGCCCGCTGACCTTCCGCGCAATCGTCGCCTGGCACGATGCTCTGCGCGGCGGGCGCATGCTGCTGCGCGACATCGTCGATCTCGAGGCCACCCAGGGCGCCGGCGTGCCGCCGGCCGACGGCACCGCTGCTGCCGTGGCGCCACCGACCTTCGAAGCGCCCGAGGAGATCGAAGACGGCGAGGAAGGTGAGGGGGCTGCGCTGTCGCTTTCGGCGCTCGAGGAAAAGCTGAAGCCGGAAGTGCTGACGACCTTCGAGGAGATCGAGGGTCTCTACAAGAAACTCTCCAAGCTGCAGCAGCGACGGCTCGAAAGCATCACCAGCGGCGAAGAGCTGCGCGCCCGATCGGAGAAGAACTACGAACGGCAGCGCGAGGAACTGGTCGGCAAGGTCGAACAGGTCAGGCTGCACAACAACCGGATTGAGGAGCTGGTCGAGCAGCTCAAGGCGCTGAACCAGCGCCTGACCAGCCTCGAGGGACGGATGTTGCGCCTGGCCGAGGCCAGCAAGGTGAGCCGCGAGGATTTCCTCGCCCAGTATCGCGGCCGCGAGCTTGACCCCGCCTGGCTCGAACGGGTCGGGTCACTTCCAGGCAAGGGATGGAAGGGGTTCGTTTCCCGCAACGAGGAAGAGATCGGACGGCTCCGCGCCGAGATTGCCGGGGTCGCCAACGACGCTGGCCTGCCGATCTCGGAGTTCCGCCGTGTCTATTCGACCGTCGGCCGGGGCGAACGCGATTCGGGGCGCGCCAAGAAGGAAATGATCGAGGCCAATCTTCGCCTCGTGATCTCCATCGCCAAGAAATACACCAACCGCGGTCTGCAGTTCCTCGACCTCATTCAGGAAGGCAACATCGGGCTGATGAAGGCGGTGGACAAATTCGAAGACCGCCGCGGCTACAAGTTCAGCACATACGCAACATGGTGGATCCGGCAGGCGATCACCCGCTCCATTGCCGATCAGGCG
>JBOHMK010000109.1:0-3138 GCA_050730115.1 Acetobacteraceae bacterium | reverse complement strand
ATGCGCTCGATGCCGGCCTCGCCCTGCAATACGAGGCCTATCCCTATCCGAAACGTGATCCGGCGGATGAACGCCGCCGGCTCGTCCTCGGCAGCCCCAGCCATCTCCGCGAAATCGATTACTGGGTGTTCGGCGCCGTCAGGCCAAGGAGCCGCCCGCTCCGCGCCCTGATCGCCGGCGGCGGCAGCGGTGACGGCACCATCATGCTCGCCCAGCAACTGACGACCGCGGAGCGGCCGGGCCAGGTGACCTACCTCGACCGCTCGGCAGCCGCCGCCGCAGTCGCCCAAGCCCGCGCCACTGCACGCGGCCTCACCAACATCGCCTGGGAACAACGCTCGTTGCTCACGCTGGCGGAAAGCGGCCTCGGCCCGTTCGATTACATCGACTGCTGCGGCGTCTTGCATCACCTTGCCGAGCCGGAGGCCGGCCTCGCGGCCCTCCTCTCGGTGCTCGAACCGGACGGCGGGATAGGGCTGATGGTCTATGCACCGTATGGCCGCACCGGCGTCGGCCCGTTGCAGGAAGCGCTCCGCCTGATCGCCCCGGTCGGGGCGCCGCCGGACGAACGACTCGCCACCGCCAAACGCCTGCTCCGTCATTTGCCCGAGAGCGCCTGGCTCCGGCGCAATCCCTTTATCGGCGATCACCTCGAAGGCGGCGACGCCGGCATCTACGACCTCCTGCTCAACCCGCGCGAGCGGACTTTCTCCGTCCCCGAACTCGCGCGCATGCTCGACCGCTCCGGCCTCAGGATCACCGCCCTGATTGAGCCGATGCGCTATGATCCGCCGATCTGGCTTCCGGATCCGAAGCTGCGGGCGCTCGCCGAGCCACTTCCGAGATCAGAGAAAGCAGCCCTCGCCGAGGCGGTGACGGGAAACATGAGCACCCACATCGCCTATTGCGTGCGCCAGACCAACGAGGTCGAACTCCCCGACCCGATGGATCCCAGGTCAGTGCCGGTGATGCGCGAGATCTCAGGGCCCGACCTCGCCCGGCATATCCGCCCGGACGGCACGATCCCCTTCCTGTTCGACGGTCTCCGCGCGATGGTGCCGGTGCACGGCCTCGCCGCCGCGATCCTCGCCCTCATCGATGGCGAGCGGAGTGTGGCCGAGATTGCCGCCACCCTCTCCGGCCGCGGCATCGCGGAAGGGCAATTCCGCCGCGCCTGGGCCGAGACCTTCGCCACCCTCTCCGGCCTCAACCGCCTGCTGCTCGCCCCACCCGCGTAACGATTCCCTGCGTATCGATTCCCTGGGATCGCGGATCGCGCCGCCGTGATCCCGCTGCTCCGCTGCCCCCGCTCGGTCCGGCAAGGCCCGGTCCCGATCGCGAAATCCCGCGCCCCGCGCGGCCATTCCCGCGGCTCCGCAGCGGCTCTCAGCGAGCCGCGATTGCTGCTTGCAGCGACCGGGCATTGATCGCGAGAACGCGACCTGCCGATCAGCTCTCCGGTTCCTCGCCGCCGGTGCCGACTTCGATATCGGACCCGAGCGCGTCCGGATCGTCGCCAAGGTCCGACGCATCCTCGATCACGTCTTCCTCGGCGCTTTCCGCCGGCTCCTCGATCTCGAGCACCGCCTCCTCCGGCGTTGGTGCCGGCTTCTTCAGCCGCCGTTCTTCCGCAGGCGGGGGCGGGCGGCGTAGCCGCGGCTGCTCTGCCGGCTGCTCGGCATGGCACTTCGGACAAACCGCCGGGCTGCGGCCAAGGTCATAGAAGCGCGCACCGCAGGCCACACAGATGCGCTTGGTTCCGAGATCCGGTTTCACGCTCGCTCGCCTCCTGGTCGCGAAAACGGAGCGGCGCCTTGCCACCGGCACCCGAGCCTGTCAAACCTCATCTTTGTAACGTCAGGGTTGACCGCCCGCAGTGATGGACGCCGCACTCGCCGGCTCGCTCAAGGCCACGCGCCCGCCAGGGCCGCTATCGGGAACGATCCGGGTGCCGGGCGACAAATCGATCAGCCATCGCGCCCTGATGATCGGCGCACTTGCGGTGGGCGAGACGCGGATCAGCGGCCTCCTGGAAGGCGAGGACGTGCTCGCCACAGCGGCGGCGATGCGGGCGCTCGGTGCCGAAGTGGCACGCGAAAAAGACGGCCTCTGGCTGGTCTCCGGGCGCGGCATCGGCGGCCTCTCGGAACCCGCGAACGTGCTCGACATGGGCAATTCCGGCACCGCCGCACGGCTGCTCTCCGGCATCCTCGCGACCCATCCGATTTTCTCCGTCCTGACCGGAGACGCGAGCCTCCGGTCCCGGCCGATGCGTCGCGTGATCGACCCGCTCCGCCCCACGGGCGCGCACTTCACCGCGCGGGCGGGTGGTCTCCTGCCGCTGGCCATCGAGGGCGCTGCAGACGCGCTGCCGCTCTCCTACCGGGTCCCGGTGCCTTCCGCCCAGGTCAAGTCCGCCGTCCTGCTGGCCGGCCTCAACGCCCGCGGCCGGACCGAGGTCGAGGAGCCCGCCGCGACCCGCGACCATACCGAAAATATGCTCCGCCATTTCGGGGCCGAAATCAGCGTGGCCATGCTCGGGGCCGGCCGGCTGATCCGCCTCACCGGTCAGCCGGAGCTTCGGGCAGCAGACGTGGCGGTGCCGGCAGATCCTTCCTCGGCTGCATTCCCGTTGGTCGCCGCCCTTCTGGTGCCGGGCTCGGAGATCCGCCTGGAAAGCGTTGGATTGAACCCGTTGCGCACCGGCCTTTTCGCGACACTCGAAGAAATGGGGGCATCGATCAGTATCGCCGGAAGGCGCCTCGAAGGCGGTGAGCCGGTCGGCGACCTCACCGTACGGCACGGCTCGCTCCAGGCCGTGGACGTGCCGGCCGAGCGCGCACCGACGATGATCGACGAGTATCCGATTCTCGCGGTCGCGGCAGCCTTCGCGCGTGGCACCACGCGCCTCGCGGGCCTCGCGGAACTCCGCGTCAAGGAGAGCGACCGGCTCGCCGCCAGCGCCCGCCTGCTTACCGCCAATGGGGTCCGCATCGAGATCGAGGGGGGCGATACCCTCGTCATCCATGGAACCGGCCGGCCACCCTTGGGCGGCGCCCGGATCGCGACCGGCATGGATCACCGGATCGCCATGAGCGCGCTGGTCTTCGGTCTGGCCAGCGAGGAGGCAGTCGCGGT